>JAHEBK010000353.1 GCA_024642295.1 Flavobacterium sp.
TACTAAGATTTGACCAATAGTGTTGTTGATTTTATGCGCTCCTGTATGATTTAAGTCTTCACGCTTGAGATAAATTTTAGTCCCGTATTTTTCAGACAAACGTTTGGCAAAATACAAAGGGCTAGGACGACCAACATAGTCTTTTAATAATTGGTCAAATTCTTTTTTGAATTCAGGTTGAGCAGTAATACTAAGGTATTGTTGGCGTAATTCTTCTACATTTGGATACAACATTTCAGGGATGTATGCTCCACCAAATTCGCCATAATAGCCTTTTTCATCTACGTTATATGATGTCATTTTTTATTTTTTAAATGTAGAGACACGATTTATCGCTTCTTTACACAATTGTATATTTTTTAATCCAGGTTCTATTTCTAATTTGCTATTTAGGTCGATGGCATAAATAGGTAAATTCGTTTTTAATATTTCGTTGACCGCATCCATTTCGTCCAATCCGATTCCGCCACTGAGGAAGAAGGGTTTTGAGGATGGATAGTCTTTGAGTACCGTCCAGTCAAAAGTGGTTCCATTACCTCCGGGAAGCTTTCCTTTAGTGTCAAAAAGGAAGTAATCGCAAACCGATTCAAAGGGAGCTAATACCTCAAAATTAAAGTCGTCTAAGATAGAAAAAACTTTTATGATTTCAATCTGGGAATGTCCTGGTTTGTGCTTTTTTAATAAGCTTTTGAGTTCTGTGCAATATTCAACACTTTCTTTACCATGTAATTGAACCGCTTGCAAATCATGCTGTACGACTTTTTCGATTACGTTGGCAATCGTTTCATTAACAAAAACTCCTGTTTTTTTGATAGATGAGGGCAAGGAAGGAATAGTTCCTTCAAAATGGCGAGCTGATTTTTTCCAGAAAATAAATCCCATATAATCGGGTAGGAGTGCTCCTAGCTCGACGATATTGTTGGGATTTTTCATACCACAGATCTTTATTCCCACCCTAGCCCTCCCCGAAGGGAAGGGAGACGTTGTGTTATGTTGGGTTGAATTATTCATTTTTTCTTTTCTTTATGGTTTTGCCAGATGTCGCTTTTAACTTATCCCTTTTTACTAATTACTAGTCACTATGGACTACGTACTAAAAACTACAACTGACTAATAAACTCCGTTGCTGCTTTACCAGCGTTGTCTGTTTTCATAAAGTTTTCACCGATTAAAAATCCTTTGTAACCGTAAGGTTTTAGTTCGTTGATGGCTTCTATGGACGAAATGCCACTTTCGGATACTTTGACAAAATCATTTGGGATTTGGTCGGCTAATTGCTTGCTAAAATCCAAACTTACTTCGAATGTTTTTAAGTTTCTATTGTTTACCCCAATCATGTTTAATGTTGGCATAATCGATTTCTCAAGTTCTTCTTGATTGTGTACTTCGAGTAAAACCTCAAGACCAAGGCTTTGAGCGAATTCTGATAACGATTTGATTTCCTCACGAGTCAAAATGGCTGCAATAAGTAAAATTAAATCGGCTCCATGGGCTTTGGCTTCTAGGATTTGGTATTCGTCAACGATGAATTCTTTGCGTAATAAAGGAATTTTGACTGAAGCTCTTGCTAACAATAAATCATCTAATGATCCTCCAAAGTATTTTCCATCAGTCAACACCGAGATTCCACAGGCGCCAGCATCTTCATATCCTTTAACGACTTCTTCAACTGTAAAACCGTGATTAATCACTGATTTTGAAGGCGAGCGACGTTTGTGTTCAGCAATAATTCCCGAAGTGCTGTTTTTTAAATTAGTACTTAGAGAAATGGTTTTCTTTCCAAAAAATATCGAAGCTTCCAATTGTGATACTGGAATGATGGATTTTTTGAGAACGACTTCTCGCTTTTTATCAACTATTATTTTATCGAGTATGTTCATTTTTAATTTTTTGTATCAGGTTTCAAGTTTCAAACGGTACCTTGAAACTATTTTCTATACTATTTCTTCGGCAAAGTTACTAATTTACCAATTGACATTCCTTGTGCAAGGATTGAAAACGTATAAATAAATACTAGTTTAAAATAGGCTATTTTTTTATATTCACATTAAAATCGGGCGCTTCTACCAGTTGAAAAGTAGCCGAAGCAAATTTGATTGTTCCGTGACTGGCTTCTACTTTTTTTAATATTTTGGTAAATAATTGTGTTTTTGTTGCTCTTCTTTTTTTATAACTTACCACATATCGTAACGTATATTCTACCCAGTTATCATTGAATATCAAAGAAACCATAGGTTCTGTTTGAGCATCTTCTAAAAGGTATTTTCGTTGCATGGCTAACCATTTTTCATGGGATTGAGTAGTCAAATCACCAGCAACTTCTTTTCCTGCTTCTAGGAGTATTTCGTTAACTTTATCATAGTCGCTACCAAATTGAATTGGTATTTTAATTTCGTCCCATAAAAAAGGGAAATCGGCAGAATAATTAAAAACAGGCTCTTTGAAAACAAAACTATTGGCAATTAAAACGATTCTCCCGTTGTATAAATCACCATCAACCCATTGTCCTGTTTCCATTATAGTAGTACGTAGGACTCCAATATCCATAACATCTCCTTTAATTCCTCCTACTTGAACACG
>JAHEBK010000354.1 GCA_024642295.1 Flavobacterium sp.
TTTGCCGGATAGAATAAATTGAAAAGAATAAATGTCCGAAGCACAAAAACCGACAACAACAAATCAAGAACAATCGAATCATACATGGTTTAGTTCTTGGTTCGACACTCCCTACTATCATATCCTTTATAAAGAAAGAAATTACCGTGAAGCACAGCTTTTCATGGATAATTTGACGCATTATTTGAATCTGCCTGAAAAAGCCAAAGTATTGGATTTAGCTTGTGGCAAAGGCCGCCATGCTATTTATTTGAACCAATTAGGATTTGATGTTTTAGGAGCTGATTTATCCGCTAACAGTATTGCCGAAGCAGCAAAAAACAGCAACAGCAGTTTACATTTCAAGGTACACGATATGCGCGAACCTTTTGAAGAAAAGTACGACGCTATATTCAACTTATTTACCAGTTTTGGTTATTTCGAAAATGACGATGATAATCTAACCACGCTAAAAGCCATCAAAGACAGTTTGTCTGATTATGGATTTGCGGTAATTGACTTTATGAATGTCAACCAAGTCATCAATACATTAGTTCCTGAGGAAGTAAAAACCGTGGATGGAATTAACTTTCACTTAAAGCGTTATGTCAAAGACGGACATATTCACAAAGAAATAGACTTTGAAGACAACGGTCAAAAATTTCACTATACCGAAAAAGTAAAAGCACTGACGCTACAAGATTTTCAAGAGATGATGAACGAAGCCGGAATTTACCTTTTAGACATCTTTGGAGACTATAAATTGAAGAAATTCCACAAAACGGAAAGCGAACGATTAATTATGATTTTCAAATAAAATGGTTAAATTGGTTAACTGTTTATTTGTATATTCGATTGTTACCTTTAACCGATTAATGAAATAACCGATTAACCGCTATCAACAATACAGATGAATTACATTTTACCTTTATTTTCAGTATTAATAGGTTACATCATTGCCCTAGTTTTAAAACCAAAAAAGAAATCAAACCTTAAACTCTTACTAGCGTTTAGTGGTTCATTTTTGCTTGCTTTGACAGTTATGCATCTTTTGCCTGATGTTTATGAAACACAGAATACCAATATTGGAATTTTAATCATGGTTGGGATTTTGTTCCAAATCATCCTAGAATTTTCTCCAAAGGAGCTGAACACGGACACGTACACGGACACCCTAATATGTCGCACATTCCGTGGTTGTTATTTATCAGTCTTTGTATTCACGCTTTTTTAGAAGGTTTTCCCGTAGGGCATCACGATGATAATTTAGCGATAGGGATTGCTATTCACCACCTTCCTATTGCCATTATTTTGACGACATTTTTCCTCAATTCACACCTGAACAAAAATGCAATTTTTATTTTCATGACTACCTTTGCTATCATGACACCACTAGGAACTTTTGTTTCTGATTATGTTCCTGTACTGAGCAATTACAATACTGAAATCACCGCAGTGGTAATTGGGATTTTATTTCATATTTCTTCCACTATCATCTTTGAAAGTAGCGAAGGACACAAATTTAATATTGCCAAAGTTTCTATGATTGTCCTAGGAATTGTTTTGGCGTATTTTTTGTAAAATCATGGAAATTATTTCAAAAAGAAATATTTATAAATTCTACATCCCTTTGATTATATGGAATTTAATTTTTCTATCGATGGGTGGATTTATAGTTCATTTACTGCAAACTGAAATTATACCCAAGCTTATTTTTATAAGTATATTTGGTCTTGGCATTATTATCTCCATTAATATCGGATACATAAAAAATGCTCCAGCAATAATATTGAACAAAAAGGGAATTTCTATTAAAAATAAATACTATGATTGGTCTGAAATTTCTAGTTTCAAACTCACTGGAAAAGGTTCCCCCATATTTAACTCTGGGGAATGCACCACTTTAATTTTCAAGGATAAAACAAGATTAGAAATTTATGATGATTTTTATGCTAATGTGATTGAAATGAAAATTTTCATCGAAGAAATCTTTTCAGAAAACAAAGAAACAATTGCTGTTCCAGTCGATGCAATTGATATCAATCAAGAAAAATTTGTTACCTATAAGGGGCATCCCATTTTTTCTTTTAGAGGAATATATCTGTGGAGCATAATTTTGTTTATTCCTTTAATAGTAATGCTTAAGAAAAACTCCATCTTTGTAAAACCATTACTTATCTTTAATCCAATATCCATCTTTTGGTTTATTATTAATGCCCGAATGATGCATTATTTTGAAATATCCAACAATTTCATTGTTATCAAAAATCATTATTTTTTTTGGAAAAAGAAAATTTATCAACTCAATGAAATCAGAGAAATTGTCTTATTTAGACCTCATAAAAAACCTAATACCATCCGTATTGTTTTTAATGATTTTAGCACTAAAAAATATATGGCAGGTAGCTTAAAAGATACGACTTGGCTAGAATTAATATATGATTTAGAACAAAAAAATGTATGTATTAGAGATGAATGTTACATGAAAAAACGCTAAATAAATCAATCTTATAAAATCTTAGTACCTTTACTTTTTTTAAATCAGAAACTACAAAATGACTTTCACCAAAACAACTGAACAATCCTCAAAATACGAGC
>JAHEBK010000355.1 GCA_024642295.1 Flavobacterium sp.
ATTCTTTGTCGAAAGTCTTTTTTTTGATTTCAGTTCCAATAATTTGATTTAGTTTATTGGTTTTATCACTCAATCGATATTCGATGGTTTTATTTTTCATCAAAAAATTTCTTTTTTAATTGTAGCTAACGTGTCGCGGCTACAAGAAGTGGCGAACTTCGGAACTGCGTATTTTCTGCTAAGATAAAATTTCTTGCGGAAAATAAACGTGAATTTAGCACATTTCTCGCCATTTCTTGTAACCGCTGTGGCTGTTGCACAAGACTAAGATATTGATAAATTTTGTATCTTTAGTTATGCAAGGCAAAAAAGACTATCAGGAAAAATTATTTGCTCATTTTCAGATGAGTGAGCGTATTCCACAGCACAATTTTTATCGAAGATTAAAGGAGGTTTTGGATTTGGATTTTTTGTATCCATTAACCAGATCGTATTATGGAGCAAGCGGACAAAAGAGCATCGATCCGGTTGTTTTCTTTAAGTTGTGTTTGGTTGGTTATTTAGAGAATATTATTAGTGATAGAGATTTGATAGTTCATAGTAGTCTACGGTTGGATATTCTGTACTTTTTAGGCTATGACATTGATGAGGAATTGCCATGGCACTCTACAATTAGCCGTACCCGTCAATTGTATCCAGAAGAAGTCTTTGAAGAAGTTTTTGCCAAAGTACTAACAATGTGTGTTGAAAAGGGAATGGTAAGTGGGCATACTCAAGCAATCGATTCAGCTCCTGTAAAAGCGAATGCCTCTATGGATAGTTTAGCGCTTAAAGTACCACAAGAAGATTTAGAAGCGCATTTAAAAAGCATCAGAGCTATTAGTTCAATGGATAAACAGGAGACACCAATACGAAAAGTCCAGACGAATAAAGCATCAAAAGAACAGCAAAGGATAACAGCAAGTAAGAGCGAATTACAATCGATAAAAAGCAGGAATAAGAAATGGGCAAAAGATCAGGACCAACGACCAGGCGCAGGGAATAAAGGTTCTAAATATACCAGTAATAAAACACATTACAGTCCCACCGACCCCGATGCGCGTATCAGTGTAAAACCGGGGAAAGCGAGAAAACTCAATTATATGAGCCAGCTGAGTGTAGATACGGCTCATCATGTAATTACAGACATTAGCGCTTATCATGCCGATAAGAAAGATAACCAGTATTTACAAGACATAACAGTACGACTAAAATCAAGATTACATAGGCAAGGGCTTATTTGGCGTAATTGTTTAGCAGACACAGGCTACAGCAGTGGGGAGAACTATGCTTTTTTAGAAGAACAAGGATTGGAGAGTTACATTCCACCCCATGGAACGTATAAAGGAGGTCCCGAAGGCTTTACTTATCATCAAGAAAGAGATTGTTGGATTTGCCCACAACAAAAAGAAATACCCTTTACCAAGGTGTTTTATGAAGGGACGAACGCTAATAAAAAGAAAGAATACAGGGCTTCAAAATATGTGTGTATTGATTGTCCAATACGAAGCAGTTGTTTAAAAAAGAGCCAAGAGAAGCGTATTACCATAACCTATTATAAAGAAGAATATGAACGTAACATTACCCGAGTAAACAGCAAACGAGGCCGTTATATGAAATCCAAACGGCAAAGTACGGTTGAACCTGTATTTGGAACCCTCACCCAGTTTATGGGACTTCGTAAAATCAATACAATTGGACTAAAGCAAGCCAATAAAGTAATGCATCTATCGGCTATGGCATATAACCTAAAAAAATACCTGAAATTCATTTCTAAAACGGCAAAAAGCGATGCAAAAACATTGTGTTATTTTTTGAATTGCTTAAAAGCCCTTTTTAGGATTGAAACAAGAGTATTATCAGCCTTCTAATTTTGAAATAATAATAGTTGTGCTAAATACAAAAACCCCTTAAAATGGGGGTTTTTGTATTGTTTTTATATTTTTTATAAGCTTGTGCAACGGCTACCGGTGTTGTACAACGTTTTTTTATTTACTTTTTTTAATCCACTTTCCGAATAAGATTCCAACTAAAATCGCAGGTAAAAATCCAATTAATGTTATCCAAAAGAATGGTTTGAAAATATAATCCTCAAACGAGTCCCAAAAAGTGTCATAAGGTTCCATTCCCTCTTGCATAAATCCAGTCCATCCAACAAGAAAAGCAGTTATTATCAAAGTCAGAAATCCGTATTTTGCTCCAACTTTATCAGAATCTTTTTTCTTTATCAGTATTTCATATCCAGCATTTTTTCCGAACCAGTATGCAAGTCCGTAAAAAATTCCAATTCCGATAATAATATTTATCCAGTAATTCCATTCAGTCATCCATTGTGGATTTCCACCAGCAAGTAACATCATAAAAAGAAACGCAATTAAAATTCCAATCGTTGCAGATTGTAAGGCTTTTTTAATTCCGATGTTTTTAGCTATTTCAGGTGTCATTTTGCGTTTTTGGGAAATGTTGTACAACGGTTTGGCTATGGTGCGTGTCCCGCAGGGCATGCACTATAGCCTTTGTTGTGCGGTCGGCTTTTGTTATTCAAATGCTTTGTCGCCAAACAGTTGTTTATGATTAGGTTTTATCATTTCCGTTTC
>JAHEBK010000356.1 GCA_024642295.1 Flavobacterium sp.
AAGAGCACTAAGAAAACACAAAGACACACTAAGGCTCTTTATCTTTAATAGTATATACAACACAGTGCTATTGCTCTTTGTCACAATCCCATTTTGCATTAGACAATTTATCGTTTAATGCTAATTTTAAATTGTAATGCCACCATTCTGAATCCAATGAATTAAAATAAGTTTCCGTCATAACAGTTTTAAGTAAATTTCGATTCTTTTTAACTTCTTCAGAAACCTTATCATAATCATGACTGGCTTCAATGCCAAAAAAATCAAAAGGAGTTCCCATATCCAACTCTTTCCCGTATTTATCTACCAAAGTAATATCAACTGCACCTCCTCTATTGTGGATGGAGCCTTTGGCTGGATTAGCTACATATTTAGGATTTGAAACAATCGTCCACATTTTTTTTTGAACATCCAATGGTCGGTAGCAATCAAAGAGTTTGATACGATACCCTTTTTTTATAAATTCTTTGTTTGCCAATACCAATGCTTTGACTGTTTTTAGCCTTAAAAAACATTCGGCACAATCATACACTTTTGCTTTTAAAAAATTATCGGCAGTAGCATATTTCATATCATAGACAAAATCAGTACTGTAATTTTTAAGTTTTACAAATGTGGTATCGCTCTCCTGTGGCAATGGATTTAAACTATCCACAGCAACCGCCAAAGTCGAATTACATGATACCATCAAAACCGTAAAGACAACCAAAAATATCAATTTTATAAAGTGTTGCATAATGTGTGTGTTTTTGTGAAATAAATTAGAATTCTTAGAAATCAATTAATAAATGTAATTGGAAAAATAATAACTTTATATCAACGCTTTCATGTATTGGTAGCCAATAGCAATCAACATAGCCATTCCAAAACTCAATAGTGTTCCTATCAATACATATTCAGTTAAACTTCTGTCTTTGGCATTATTCAAATCTCCAAAGCGAAAAATTGATTTTGCTGCCAATAAGAATCCTACACCTTCCCAATAATTCATTATAACAAAGAAAAAAATAAAAAGACGCTCTAACATTCCAATATATTTCCCCGCTTGATTGGGATTTTCATCTTTCATTTTCCACCGTGACAAAAGTACTTTGATAACAATCGCTGACACTTGAGTCACCATCGTTAAAGCTACTAATGTTACTATCACTGGAGGAGCAAAACAATATTCTATGTCAATCTTATATGGCTCATAACAAAGTACAACAGCTGCTATCACTATCAAATGGGCTATTTGATCCGCAAAAAAAAGTAATATTTCATTTTTCTTGTTTTGAAATCGAATTTTCATCCAGTCAAAAATAAAATGAGTACCCAAAATACAAATTATTCCTAACCAATATTGGAACTGAAATTGTAAACAAAGTAGCAATGCTAAAGCATGAACACCAATATGATAATACAAATATTTGGTTTTATGTTTTCCGTCTGACTTTCCTTTAACCCATTTGTCAGGTTGCAACAAAAAATCTCCTATGAGATGAGCCAAAATGAATTGAAAACTTAGTGCTAACATAATTTTTTAATTGTTTCTTGATAATAGTTCAATAATTGATTCAATTCGTCATAACCTCCTCTTTTCAATGCTTCACTGATGTTTCCTTGTCCTTTTTTATTTAATATCTCAGCAATTTCTTTTTGATTCATCAATGGATTTTGAAGCTTCATGGCCATCACCTCTGCTGTTTTATCTGACCATTTGTCTATCGTTAAAGTAGCTAAATCAATCATTACCAGAAAAGTTTTATTCCACTCTTCCCAAGGGGTTTGTATGGCCAATGTTTGTTTCTTTAATCCATCAAAACTACTGCCTGAATGTACAAATGCACTTCCATTAGATTCTGTCACTTTATTAGTTTTAAAATCAATTTTACCAATACCTATTCCCATTCGAACATTAATATTGTCAATTTTTTTCAATTCAGCTTTGATTATTATACTCACATACAATGCTTGTTCAGCTGTTGTAATCATCTGAAAACTATCACCTCTAAAAATCTCCCAATCTTTTGGACTAGTACCGTACTGGTTTAAAATTGCTTTCAATTTGGGTAACCAAATTTCTATTGATGTATGACGTGATTCAATAATGTCTCCTGTAATAACTGCAACCATAATTTTTCATTTAGAATGTAAATATATCTGTTTTTAAGCAGATAATCAAAAATATCTGCCCTAAAGCAGATAATCAAAAATATCTGCTATAAAGCAGATAATACTAAGTTTTCGTTTTTTTTCAAAGAAGAGTAAAAAAGGCTTTGAATACAATTTCATTTATCTTATGGTGAAAAATCTGTATAAAAAAAAGAGTTTGACTTTCTTAAAAAAAATCAAACTCTTAACTAATATTATTATCAAATGCTATAAATCAATACACAAAGAGAACTTTTATATGTTATTGTTAGCTTTATTTTCCACCATTGGCTTTTAAATCTGCCAAACATTGTGAATCTAATTTAGGAACAGTGCCTCCTGAAATAAGTGATGATCCTGATTCTGCTTCCCAATACATCAAACAACTTGCTACATTACAATGTCTAGCATGTTCTGTATCTTCATGATTGCTTTGTAG
>JAHEBK010000357.1 GCA_024642295.1 Flavobacterium sp.
GCGGAAATTAATGCAGTGGGGCATCGCGTAGTACATGGGGGAGCATTGTTTTCAGAAACTGTTGAAATCAATACAGAAGTTAAAAAACAAATTAAAGAGTTATTTGAATTAGCTCCTTTGCATAATCCAGCCAACTATGAAGGAATCGAAGTAGCCGAAGAAATTTTTTCTACCGCAAAACAAGTTGTAGTTTTTGATACAGCTTTCCATCAAACTATTCCTGTAGTTGCACATAAATATGCCATTCCCAATAAATTATTAGAGGAAAATAAAATTAGGTTGTATGGTTTTCATGGAACCAGTCACAAATATGTTTCTGAACAAGCGATAAATTATTTAAATAAAAGTTCTAAAATAATTACCATTCATTTAGGCAATGGTTGCAGTATTTCTGCTATCAAAGATGGTAAGAGTATCGATCATTCTATGGGATTTGCTCCTTCTAATGGTTTGATTATGGGAACTCGTAGTGGTGATATAGATCAATCCGTTATTTTTTATATGATAAATTCTTTGGGCTATAGTCCAAATGAAATTAATGATTTATTACTAAAACAAAGTGGAATGCTTGGACTTACTGGTTTTAGTGATTTGAGAGATATTGAAGCCGCTGCATCTAAAGGAGATAAATTGTGCCAATTAGCATTAGATATGAATGTATATCGAATTAAGAAATACATTGGTTCGTATGTTGCCGCTTTGAATGGTTTAGATGCAATAATTTTTACAGCTGGAATAGGAGAGAACTCTTCCTATATAAGAAAATCAGTTTGCACAGATATGGAGTACTTCGGAATCCAATTAGATGTTGATAAAAACGAAATGCGTTCTAAAGAAATTAGAGAAATCAATACGGATGATGCTAAAACAAAAATTTTAATTATTCCAACTAATGAGGAATTAGAAATTGCAAATCAAGTATATGATTTAGTATTGAAGCATTAATTCTAATAATACAATCTAAAATCAAGTAGTTTGCAAAGTGCATAATGGTTTTCGAATAATTCTTCGACAATAACAGTAACATCATTTTCGTCTTGACACAAACTAAAGAATGCTTTATCGAGTACGATACTTGAAAATTGAGTAATACTGGTCCCATAGCCTGAAACAGCTCGTGCTCCAGTAATATCTAAAAAATACTGTGCTTCTTCGTTGTCCAAATTTAAAGGTTTTTTGTTTGCAAAATGTACAATTTTACCTTTCAATTTTCCCTCAAAGAGTTCGGCTATTTCCTCAAAACTATAAAAGTAGTTATTAATACAAATGGTATTTGCTTCACCTGAAATTACTAAATAAATGATTTCATAATCCGTAAAATTATGGTCATCATAAAGTAACGTATTTAAGCTTTCTTCAAAACCTTCGATAGTATCACAGTTTTTGTAAATAGAAGTCAGCCCTTGTTCAAAGGCTAATAATTCGAGATTTTTTAGTACTTCGGTTGTGGCGATTTTGTCTATATCAGGTACCTCTTCGAGACAGAAAATAAATTTTTCCTGATCCATTGATAATGTGGGATATTAATATTAAATGATTTTGAATAATAATTATTTATCGTATTTCTTTTTCTTCAAAATATCCGATGCTGTTTGATAATAGGAAATAGTTTCCTTAATCAAATCGGTTCTTTCTTTTTTCAATAGTTTTTGGTCGTAGTAAATTTGGAAATCAGTAGCAACTCCTTCTTTTGGTTGTAATTCCAATCCAAATTGTTTTACTTGTTGTTTAGGAGAAATAATAGTCAACACATTGTCTTTTAATAATCCTAAATCTTGGTAGGTAGCAATTAATGCTCTTGGTTTGTAATCTGGTTTTAATACATCTTGACCGAAAAATTTTGATTGGTAATTGAAGTTTAATAATCCAAACAAAGTTGGCATAATATCAATTTGGGACATTACTTCTGTATAATGTTTCGGTTGTACAAAACCAGGAGCATAAATCATCGCTGGAATACGATATTTATCTACTGGAAGTTCTGTTTTACCTGCACTCGAAGCACAATGGTCGGCAATGATTACAAAAACAGTATTCTTGAACCAAGGTTGTTTTTCTGCTGTTTCAAAGAATTTATTAAGTGCGTAATCTGTATATTTTACACCTCCATCTCTTGATTTGGCATCACCTGGAATATCAATTTTTCCGTTGGGATAAGTAAAGGGACGATGGTTACTCACAGTCATCCAATGATTGAAGAATGGTTTTCCTGTTTGCGCTTCGGTATTCATTGTTTTAATGGCTTTGTTGACCATATCTTCGTCACAAACACCCCAAACATTTGAAAACGTAATTTCTTCGGGTTTAAAAGTTTTTTTATCTACAATGTCATAGCCATTCCCAGAAAAGAAATCTTCCATGTTGTCAAAAAAGGCATCTCCACCATACAGGTATTTTACTTGATAGCCTTTTTGATTAAAGATGCTACCTGTTGTAAATTTATTTTTGTTGTCTTTACGTTTTACAACACTTTCACCAGCCGTAGGAGGTAAGCATAAGGTTACGGCTTCAAGACCACGAACCGTTCGGTTTCCTGATGCGTATAGATTGGTGAATAGTAAACTTTTTGT
>JAHEBK010000045.1 GCA_024642295.1 Flavobacterium sp.
TCCTTTGTCCATTTGTTCATAAGGAAGATTACCTTCTTCATCTCTTTCAAAATTTTTAACTACTGAAGTTTTAATATTTTCAATGTAATCATTAAACTCTTTAGAGACAGCACGTATTTTCTCAACTTTAATCTTTTTCTCGCCAAATTGACCTGGTTGATCAACAGCTTTTTGAGCTAATTGTTGAAAAGAGGACTCGTTACGAGTATCTGATATTGAATTTGATTCAACAATTTTTAAATTTAAAATACCAAAAGCAGATAATACTTCTTTGGACATATTTAATGCTAACATCGCGATGAAAACCAAGTACATTAGGTTAATCATCTTCTGTCTAGGGGTTAGTTTTCCTCCTGCCATAATTTTTTTCTAATTAGTTTTAATTATTTTTTTTAAATAGTTCGTAACTAATTATCCTTTCGTATTCATTGCAGAAAGCATACCTCCGTAAACATTATTTAATGAAGACAGATTACTGGTTAGCGATTGCATTTGTTCTTTTAATTTTAAATTGTTTTCAGCAACTTCTTCATTAATTTGAGCATTTCTTGATGCACTTTGTAATTGTACTTTATACAAACTGTTTAATGATTCCATTTGAGCTGCAGCTAAAGTTAACTCTTCGCTATATTTTTTAGTAGATGCAATTGAATCAACTGTTGGAGCTATCCCTTTTGCAGCAGATTCGAAATTTTTAATACTATTACCTAAACTTGCCATCAATTCACCATCAATTTTAGCATCTTTAAGCATTGTATCTAATTTTTGAGACAACAATCCTTGAGCTTCAGAAGGCGATTCTTGTTTCACTCTATCTTCTTTCTTTTTTGCTTGACCGTTGGCTAATTCTGGATAAACAAGTGTCCAGTCTAATTCATCATCAACAGGTTCAAAAGCAGACAAAGCAAAAATCAATGCCTCTACTAGTAAACCTATAGTTAACATTAAATTCCCTGTAATTGGTCCTAACTCAATGTGAGTAATTTTAAATAATGCTCCTACGATTACAACCGCAGCTCCCATACCATAAGCAAAATTCATTGCTTTTTTACTTAGTAATGCCATAAAATTGTTTGTTTTAGTTAATTTATATTTAGGTTAAATTTGGATTCAATATTTATATTATCTATTTCTTCTGCTTGAAGTACCATTACCTGTTGTCTGTAACCCCATGTAATCTTGAACAGTACGGAAACCAATATAACTTCTTGCTGAATCTGCATATTCATAATCTCTAGAACTAACTTGTAAAAAATAAGAAACGTCTTTCCAAGAACCACCACGAACTACTTTACGTTTATTAGATAAATCCAATACATTTGGATTCATTGAAGAGACATACTCGTATGCATTTGGATCATAAGATGTATCTGTCCATTCAGAAACGTTTCCAGCCATATTATAAAGATTATAGCCATTTGGCTCATACGATTTTGCCTCAACAGTATATAAAGCTTGATCAGCGGCATAATCCCCTCTACTAGGTTTAAAGTTTGCCAAGAAACAACCTCTATCATTTTTAGTGTAAGGGCCTCCCCAAGGATAAGTTGCTGACTGTAAACCACCTCTCGCAGAATATTCCCACTCAGCCTCAGTAGGTAATCTAAACGAATTAATTAAATCACGTCCTTTAGATTTAGCTTTAATAAATGAATTCTTATTCAATGTTCTCCATGCACAAAATGCTTTTGCCTGAGTCCACTTAACTCCTACAACTGGATAATCACCATAAGCTTGATGCCAAAAATAATCATTGTGCATAGGCTCATTGTATGAATATGAAAAATCTTTAATCCAAACTGTTGTATCAGGATATACCTTAACTTCTTCCGTTTTAATAAAATCTTTTCTTTTACCAACCTTTGCTTTTGCGGCAGCTTGAATATCCATCCATGAATAACGGAATTTTAACTTATCTACATCAATAGTTCGCAATCCATTATATGAAGCTTCAAGAGGCAAATACATTGAATCCATTACCTCAACATAATATTCATCTGGATATTTCTTTGGATCTTTAATTAACTTAACCTTTCTATTCAATCTTCTACCTGCATAAGGATCATCATCTGTACCGATACTGTAATAGTTATCATACATATACTTATCGTAAGCCGTCATTTTTTCTGGATCAGAATCATTAAAAGCAAAATCACCAATACTTCCAGCATTTTTACCTTTGCCTTTACTATCTCCAGGCTTTGCATTAACCTCATCAGCAAGAATTGCTAAACGAACTCTCATAGTAGAATCTTTAACCCACTCTACAAATTGTCTGTATTCACTATTTGTAATTTCGGTTTCGTCCATATAAAAAGACCTTACAGTTACTGTTTTAGTTGGCGCATCCAAAACCCCAGCAACATCATCATCCGGTTTACCCATAATAAAAGCACCACCTGGAACTAAAGTCATTCCATATGGTTTTTCAGGATGCCATTTAGCACCTTTCGTTCCTACTAATTCTCCTTTATCACTAGACTTCCCACAACTAATCAACAGCGTCAAAATTGCTATAAATGCAATGAACTTCTTCATATAAAATTGATTATATATTCATTATTCTTTCAATGTGTAAACCTATTTATTATTTTCTTAAAAAACAATTTTTTTACACTAAACAAAAAATTTTTTTAAAATTACAAAATTCATCAAGAAAAAACCTATTTTAAACAATGTTTTTGCGCTGAGCCTTCCACCATCTTTCAGGTAATTCTTGATTACATGCCCCTATATATTCATCATAAGAACAAGGTAATAACGTATTTCTTTTTAATTTATTATTCCCATTTAAAACAAATGGTATCTCAATCCACCATCTATCCGTTTTATCACTTTTATAAAAAACCAAAATCTCATCGTCTATTGGAACTATAAATTTGATATAATTTTCTCTGCTCCCAAACGGATATTCATTTGAACGATAATGATATCCTTCGATAAAATACCAAATAATTTGCGCAATTAATACTGCTTCTTGATTCGAATTATTATGATTAAACAATCCAAACATTGAAACTTTATCACTAATCCCCGCATATCTTGATAAAGAACAAATTTCTTTACCATTAAATCCATTAGGAGCAAAAGAGATAAAATTTCCTGAATCAGATGATTTTATTGAATTCAAATCCAAACTAACAATATCTGCATCTCTAAAAACAGGTTCGGCGAGCGCAATATTATTCGATATTTCACCTAATCGGTAGCCATCAAAAAATAACTTTTCAATCAAATCAATTTCTTCCTGAGAATTATAATAGGTTTGATATCCAATATTACAATAGTTAAAAAGATTATTAGGTTCGTCAACAATAATTTTAGTCAAATAGGATGAAGCTGATATTGATTCATCATCCTTTCCAAAATCAAATTTACTATCAATAGAAACCAAGTTAACCATTTGCTCTAATTCATCATAGGCTCTATACAAAGCATATGTCAAATCCTGAGATCCTCCAATAACAATTGGCACCACTTTATTCTTAATTAAAGTTGACACTACTTTACGCAAGGCAAAATAGGTATCCTCAATCGAATTTCCCGCAACAATATCACCTAAATCAGCAATTGAAGCATCCCAATTACCAGGAAACATACTATACAATTCTTTCCGAACAGGTAATAAATCTACATCTGAAAAGGCTTTTTTATCTCCTCTATTATCTAAAACTCCAATAATAGCAACAGTAATCTTATCAATATTTGGAAATTGATCTTTTGTATGAAAAACAACTTTACTTCCCAGTTGCTGAAAAGAAAGTTCTTGCAACCAACTTACAAAATCATTCTCTAATGGCTGTAAAAAATCAAATTCCATCTTATTTCTTTTTAGCCGCTGGTTTTTTTGCTACAGCTTTCTTTGCAGGAGCTTTTTTGGCAGCTGTTTTTTTAGCTGGAGTTTTAAGCGCAATCATTTCCTGAACTTCTTCAAGAGTTAATTTTGCCGCATCAATATCTTTTCCTAATTCTATTTTTATTTTTCCTTTTGTAATTACAGAGCGTCCCCACCTGGCCTTTTCAACCAAAATCCCTTCATCTTCCCAGTTATGAATTACTTTATCAATGTTTTTTTGAATTTTATCTTCAATCAAAGCCTCAATATCTGCTTGTGATAAATTATCAAAATCATATTTCTTACTCACATTGATAAACATTCCTCCCCACTTGATAAATGGACCAAAACGACCTGTCCCTTTTTGTACTCCTTCTCCTTTATAAGTAGCTATTGGCGCATCAGCTTTTAATTTTTCGTCAATTAATTCTTGCGCTCTTTCTTTAGTGACCTCCAAAGGATCTTCTCCTCTAGGCAATGATATAAAGACATTTCCATGGCGTACATAAGGACCAAAACGACCATTACTAACCTCAACTTCTTCGTTTTTATAAGTTCCTAATGATTTTGGCAACAAAAATAAATTTAAAGCTTCTTCTAGAGTGATGTTACCAATGTTTTGCTCTTTCATCAAGCTAGCAAACTTTTTCTCCTCATCTTCAGCATCACCAATTTGAGCCATAGGTCCAAATTTCCCTAAACGAACAGAAACTGGCTTTCCTGAAGCAGGGTCAACTCCTAAAATTCGTTCTCCACTTTCTCTATCAGCATTGGCTTCAACGTCTTTTACCGTCGGGTGAAATTGATCATAAAACTCTTTCATCATCACTGCCCACTCGATATTTCCTTCGGCAATTTCGTCAAAATCTTGCTCTACTTTAGCAGTAAAATTGTAATCCAAAATATTCCCGAAATTCTTCACCAAGAAATCAGTAACGATTGTTCCAATATCTGTAGGAACTAATTTCCCTTTATCTGAACCAGTATTTTCTTTTAATAGTTTTTCGGCAACTTTACTCGATTGCAAAGTCAATTGTATATAATTACGCTCACTTCCTTCTAAAGTTCCTTTTTCAACGTAATTTCTATTGATAATTGTAGAAATCGTTGGCGCATAAGTTGAGGGACGACCAATCCCTAACTCTTCTAATTTTTTTACCAAAGAAGCCTCTGTATATCGTGCAGGAGGTCTTGAATAACGTTCTGTAGCTGTAATGAAATTATTAGCTAATTTTTCGTTGGCTTTCATTGCAGGCAACATGCCTTCTTGCTCCTCTTCTTCGTCATCATGACCTTCCAAGTATACCTTCAAGAATCCTTCAAAAAGCAATACCTCACCCGAAGCTGTAAAAATTTCTTTGTGATTATTCGCTTCAATCTTCACATTGGTTCGTTCTAATTTAGCATCACTCATTTGAGAGGCCAATGTTCTTTTCCAAATCAAATCATACAAACGCGCTTGATCTCTATCTATATTTACGGTATGACGTGACATATCCGTTGGACGAATCGCCTCGTGAGCCTCTTGTGCTCCTTTGCTTTTGTTGGCAAAAGTTCTTGGAAACGAAAATTCTTTACCATAGGATTTAATGATTTCAGCTTGAGCTGCATCCATTGCCTCTTTCGACAAGTTCACACTATCTGTTCTCATATAAGTAATCAATCCAGCCTCGTATAAACGTTGTGCTAATTGCATGGTGATTCCTACTGGCAAATACAATTTACGAGCCGCCTCTTGTTGTAAAGTCGAAGTTGTAAAGGGAGCTGTTGGTGTTTTCTTGGTTGGCTTCGTTTCTAAATCAGAAACTTTATAAGTAGACCCAATATTTTTATTTAAAAAATCTTCGGCTTCTTTTTTCGTATTGAAATTCTTAGGCAATTTAGCTTTAAACGATTTTCCTGCCTCATTTGTAAATTCCGCTACAACAGAATAGGACGCAACCGCTTTAAAATCTTGAATTTCACGTTCACGTTCTACAATCAAACGAACAGATACTGATTGTACACGACCGGCTGAAAGTCCTCCTTTGATTTTTCTCCAAAGAACAGGGGACAATTCATACCCTACTAATCGGTCTAGAACACGTCGAGCTTGTTGTGCATTGACTAAATTATAATCTATTTCACGTGGATTATCAATCGCTTTTAAAATGGCATTTTTAGTAATCTCATGAAAAACGATCCGTTTTGTTTTTTTAGCGTCTAGTTTTAATTCCTCTGACAAATGCCAAGATATCGCTTCTCCCTCGCGATCCTCATCACTTGCTAGCCAAACCATTTCAGCTTTTTTAGACAATCCTCTTAATTTAGTTACGAGCGCTTTTTTATCGGCAGAAACCTCATATTTTGGTTTAAAACCATTCTCAACATCCACACCAATTTCTTTTGAAGGCAAGTCGGCAATATGCCCATAACTTGATTCTACTTGAAAATCACTTCCTAGAAATTTCTCGATTGTTTTCGCCTTTGCAGGGGACTCTACTATAACTAAATTCTTTGCCATTGCTCTATTTTTCTAAGGCAAAAGTATCTATTTTTTTTAAATACAACGGCTTTTGAATTTATTTTTGACTTAATTAAAATTATTAGATAACAAATTAGGACCGCTAAATCAACAGTAAAAATGCTGCTGATTTTTTCAATTTACACCTATTATAGTATCTACATAGAGTGGAAAATTAGAAATTTGAATTTATACGAGTCGTCATTTGAATCCAAATATCACTTAGCCCCGATTGTAGTGAAAAGCCCGGAGACAAAAAAGCTTAGGTTTCTTGTTTCAGAAAAGCGACCGAAGGAAGCTCTTTTTGAAACAATAGAAACCTTGCTTTTATTGACGAGGACTTGAAACGAAAAGCGGGACCAGCTCCTGAAAATTATTTTTGATTAAAGAACGACGATTCTTGATTTTAGAAATTAAAACAGATGACAGCAATCTTAAACCTTTAACTCTATAAATTTTGTTAATTCTTAGGCTGACAACTTGTCAGATACGTCAAAAATAACATACCTTTGTAGCTCAGAAAAACACACTGTTTGAAAGTGAGCTATGGAAAAGATAATTGATGAAAATAAACAAGGCGAAAGTCTTGTTCTAGAGAATAAACCCGAAAATACTAAAAAACTATTTATTGAAAGTTATGGTTGCGCCATGAACTTTTCGGATAGTGAAATCGTGGCTTCAATCTTATCCACCAATGGATACAACACCACTCAAGTATTAGAAGAAGCCGACTTGGTTTTAGTTAATACTTGTTCCATTCGTGACAAAGCTGAACAAACCATTCGCAAACGTTTGGAAAAATACAATGCGGTAAAACGCATCAATTCCAAGATGAAAGTGGGCGTTTTGGGCTGTATGGCGGAACGTTTGAAAGAGAAATTCCTTGACGAAGAAAAAATAGTTGATTTGGTTGTTGGTCCTGATGCTTACAAAGATTTGCCGAATCTTTTAAGCGAAGTTGAAGAAGGTCGTGATGCTATCAATGTCATTTTATCCAAAGAAGAAACTTATGGAGACATTTCGCCTGTTCGCTTAATGAGTAACGGAATTACGGCACTAGTTTCAATCACTCGTGGTTGTGATAATATGTGTACTTTTTGCGTAGTGCCTTTTACAAGAGGACGTGAACGCAGTAGAGAACCACAAAGTATTATGACTGAAATTCAAGATTTATGGAACAAAGGTTTTAAGGAAATTACGCTTTTGGGACAAAATGTAGACAGTTACTTATGGTACGGTGGCGGATTGAAGAAGGATTTTGAAAATGCTTCGGACATGCAAAAAGCTACTGCTGTTGACTTTGACCAATTACTAGAAATGGTTGCAGTTGGTTTCCCCAAAATGCGCATTCGTTTTTCGACTTCGAATCCGCAAGACATGCACGAAAGTGTGCTGCACGTAATTGCTAAATACCCAAATATTTGCAAACACATTCACTTACCTGTTCAATCTGGAAGCAACAGAATTTTAAAGGAAATGAATCGCTTGCATACTCGTGAAGAATACATGACGTTGATTGACAAAATTAGAACCATTATTCCTGAAGCGGCTATTTCACAAGATATGATTGCAGGTTTCCCAACCGAAACCGAAGAAGATCATCAAGATACGATGAGCTTGATGGAATATGTGAAATACAACTTTGGATACATGTATTCCTATTCAGAACGTCCAGGAACTTTAGCAGGTAGAAAGATGGAAGATGATGTTCTGGAAGAAACCAAAGCAAGACGTTTACAAGAAATTGTAGACTTACAGCAAAAACATGCATGGTTTCGCTCCGAAGAATTTATTGGTAAAACGGTTGAAGTATTAGTAGAAAAAGTTTCTAAGAAATCAACAGCAGAATTTTCAGGAAGAAATTCACAAAGTATTACAGTAGTATTTCCAAAAGAAGAGTATAAAATTGGGGATTTTGTGAATGTGAAAATTACATCATGCACAAGTGGAACTCTGAAAGGAGAAGCTATAGGATATTCTGAAATGAATTAGTTTCTTATGCCACTTTGGGTCATTGCGAGGAACGAAGCAATCACCCTAAAATAAGTCCGAAACAATTTAGGAATCGATATATTAGATGTGATTGCTTCGTTCCTCGCAATGACAAAAAACGAACAAAATGACTAAGAAACAAATAATCATCACTATAACTACTTTCATCCTTGCATTTGGAGGGACGTTTTACATTATCAGAACGTATTTCCCAAAACAAAAAGTAGAAAAAACACATACTGTCAAAGATACTTTGACAAACATAAAAGAATAAATACCCAAAAGTTAATCGTTTAACACCCTAGCGTTCTTTATGAACTTGAAACTTTAAACAAAGAAAACTTTAAACAAAAAACTAATGGAATCAGTACAATCAATAAAACAACGATTTGAGATTATCGGTAATGAACCGAAGCTCAATCGTGCCATAGAAAAAGCCATTCAGGTTGCTCCTACTGATATTTCGGTATTGGTAGTTGGAGAAAGTGGTGTGGGTAAAGAAAGTATTCCCAAGATAATCCATTCTCTTTCACACCGAAAACACGGAAAATATATTGCTGTAAACTGTGGTGCAATCCCCGAAGGAACGATTGATAGTGAATTATTTGGTCACGAAAAAGGCGCTTTTACTGGAGCTACAAGTACTCGTGAAGGTTATTTTGAAGTGGCAAATGGTGGTACTATTTTTCTAGACGAAGTAGGTGAATTACCTCTAACCACCCAAGTGCGTTTGTTGCGTATTCTTGAGAATGGGGAATTTTTAAAAGTAGGTTCGTCACAGGTTCAGAAAACGGATGTCCGTATAGTTGCAGCTACTAACGTTAATTTATTTGCAGCTATTGAAAAAGGGAAATTTCGTGAAGATTTGTATTATCGTTTGAGTACCGTTGATATTTCGCTTCCTCCTCTACGTGAAAGGAAAGACGACATTCATTTATTATTTAGAAAATTTGCAGCTGATTTTGCGCATAAATATAAAATGCCTCCTTTAAAATTAGACAATGGAGCTGTAGAGACTTTACAAAAATTCAGATGGAGTGGTAATATACGTCAATTGCGAAATGTCGCCGAACAAATGTCGGTTTTAGAAACTAATAGAGATATAAATGCCT
>JAHEBK010000358.1 GCA_024642295.1 Flavobacterium sp.
TGTAAACTCACCAAATTAGCATAATTTCCACCCATATTCAACAACTCTTCATGAGTCCCTTGCTCCACAATTCTACCTTTACTCATGACTACAATTAAATCGGCATTTTGTATGGTTGACAAACGGTGTGCAATAACGATAGAGGTTCTGTTTTCCATCATATTTTCCAAACCAACTTGTACTAATTTTTCAGATTCGGTATCTAATGCTGATGTCGCTTCATCCAAAATCATAATCGGAGGATTTTTCATCACCGCTCTAGCAATCGCTACACGCTGGCGTTGACCACCTGACAACATTCCGCCTCCATCACCTACTGGACTGTTGTATTGTTCTGGGAATTCCGAAATAAAATTATGTGCATTGGCCACCTTTGCTGCACTAACGATAGCTTCCATATCTGGATTATCTACACTTAGAGAAATATTATTAGCTATCGAATCATTAAACAATATAGAATCCTGCGCTACAATTCCCATCTGCTTCCGCAAAGAGTCGGCTTTTACATCTTTCACATCTACACCATCAAAGGTGATACTACCCTCTGTAACATCATACAATCGAGTTACTAAATTCGCTAGGGTTGACTTCCCACTACCTGACTCTCCAACTAATGCCACTCGTTTTCCTTTCGGTACGGTAAGATTAAAATTTTTCAAAACATACTCAGAATCATATTTAAATGAAACATTTGTAAATTTTATTTCGTCCTTAAATTCGGTAACCTCAATTGCATCCGGATTATCTTGTAGTGGATTAGTTGCATCTAAAATGAAAGCAACTCGTTCATAAGCGGCATTTCCTCCTAACAAGGCTTGATTGGCTTTGGTAATCGATTTGGCTGGAGTTAAGATTTGATAGGCTAGTCCCATATAAGCAATAAAAGCACTACCACTCATTGAGCCATCAATCAGCACTAAACTTCCTCCGTAAATTAACAAAATTGAAATAACAAAAATCCCTAAAAATTCGCTCATTGGTCCAGCCAAGCTCATACGAGCACCTATTTTATTATTCAAATTATTGATAACCTCAGTTGAATTATAGTAGCGCCTTTTAAAAAAATTTTCTGACGTAAAGTTTTTAATCACTTTGATGCCTCCTAAGGTTTCTTCAATATCAGATAATAGATGTCCTTCGAGGGCAAAAATATCCCCTGATTGACTTTTGATAGATTTACTCATTTTAGAAATTAAAAAACCTGAAACAGGTAAAAACAAAAACACAAAAATGGTCAATTTCCAACTAATAAAAACCATTAAGGTCAAAGTAAATATAATTGTCAATGGCTCACTCACCATCATTAAGACACTCATAAATGCACTTTTAATGGTATTAATATCCGAAGTCATTCTGGAAATCAAATCCCCTTTTCTTTCATTTGAGAAAAAAGAAACGGGTAGACTAATTACTTTTTGATACACATCATTTCTCAAATCTTTTAAGATTCCATTGTTCAAATAGGTCATGTAAACTATTGAAACGAAGTTGAAGAAGTTTTTCAATAAAAATGTTGAAAGCACAAAAACAACCATCCAAATCAAGGTACTTAATGCACCATTAGTTTCTGTATTATGTGTTATAAAATAGTTTAACGAATCTTCTAAAAACTGTTTATTGATACTTTTAAAACCTTCGTATAATGGTTTAACATGTACTTTTTCACCATCAGAAAACAATACTTTCATTAACGGAAAAAGAGACATCATTGACAGTGCCGAAAACAGCGCATACAAGACATTAAAAATAACACTAATAACAAAATTTCTTTTATGGGGTATTAAATACGTTAGAAAGCGTTTGAAATTTTTCATTGAATATCTTTAGAGTGAAAAATGACCAAAATACAGATCATTGATTTTCTGCAAAGATAAAATTAAAATAGTTTTAAAACTAGTTAAACAAAGAGAGCAAAGCCCCTAAAAAATAAAGCTACCTGAAAAACATTATTCAGATAGCTTTTAACATCAAAGATTTATTTCATTTTCAATCACTGCACAGCCTCTACTAATCGTACCAATTCGGCTTTATACCCATCCGAATCTTTTGAAAGTCCGTTTTTGGCTAAAGCCAATATAGATTGACTGTCTTTATCTGAAACCAACTTAGAGTCTCTTAACTTCAAGCCAAACCAAGCTACAGCTGTAGTGAATTTAAAATCTTTAGAAGCTGATTGTAAAGCAATCGTTTTATCGTTAATGGTTTGAACCATTTCGATACTTTTTTCACCATCTGGTTTTTTGTAACGGAATTTAATGGTTGCCAATTCATTACTGTAGTTTGCTGTATTTGTTGAATTTGTATATTTCAAATCAGGCAAACTATAAGCACTTTCAATCCCTGTTGGAATAATTTCATACAAAGCGGTAACCGTGTGACCGCTTCCTAACTCTCCTGCATCAATAGCATCGTTTTTAAAATCTTCAGGACGTAATTTTCTATTTTCGTATCCAATTAAACGATAGGATTGTACGTGTTTCGGGTTGAATTCGATTTGGATTTTGACATCTTTAGCAATAGCAAACATCGAACCTTTGAATTCTTTTCCTAAAAAACGATTG
>JAHEBK010000046.1 GCA_024642295.1 Flavobacterium sp.
TACGTTGGTGTAATTTTTAATATCGCCCATAATTTCTTCCATATAAGGTTCAAAGGCAGCGTGCATGGCATCTACTGAATCAAAATAGATATGTCCCATTGCCATAAAAGGGCTTTCAGAACCTTTATCAAATGCACTTATACCATATTCAACAGCTGAATGCTTCATGGCTTCTCCTAAATAATTACCAACCATAGGCGTATGCACGTTACAGTAATAGTCTATATCAAAATAACTAGTTTCTGTTTTTGGGTATAAAGCACTCAATTTTATCATTCCTTTTTTCATTTTAATGTATTTATTTGTTATTAATTATGTTCATTTTTTCCTTTAAATTTTAGTTCCAATCTAACTGCTAATTAAATTGGAAACTATCTATCTTGCAAAGTTCACTAGCAGGATTTTGATCTTTTGGTGTTTGCTTATTTTCATTGACACTTATTCGAAGCGCATGAATTCCAGTGGTTTTTTTAATTGGTACCTTTAATGTAATCCATTCATCATCTACTCTTTTAGGAACATCAATAGTTGCGATTGTTGTTCCTAAATCTAATTTTGTAAAAGAATCAATACTAACTATAATTTTAAACGGTTTTTGTCCCGGTGCTACTTTTATAGAAATGGTTTGTGCTCCGTCTTTAAAGTCTAAATATTTAAAAAAAGCTTTGTCGCCATTTTGAAAACCATCCAACACTTCATTGCCCTCTTTTAAAGTAGAAATCCTTACATTTCCTAAAAGCATACAGGCTCTGCGAGCATCTATAGTTTCTAAAGCATTTAAAGGCAAACCTGCTCCTTGCGAAGTCATTTGTGCTTCTATAATAGATCCATCTTCTCTAAACGTTATAGGTTCCACACAAGCTTTACGCATTTTAACGCTGTTATTAGTAGAGCGGTGGTAAAACACATACCATTTGTCTTTAAATTGAGTGATAGAACCATGGTTGTTCCATACTGCAGGATCACAATATTTATTGTCAATGATTACCCCACCATAAGTGTAAGGTCCCATAGGCGATTTGCTGGTAGCGTATCCTATACTGGTTGGTGCGCCACCTCTACTCACATCAGCATACACTAAATAATACAAACCATTTCGTTTCGTCATGAAAACCCCTTCGTGAAAAAAATGGTCTTTTTCAGTAAGAACGTTTTCTTTTACAGATTCCAAATCGATAGAAACTCTATTAGGATTGAGCTTCGCCATTTTTGCTGTAAACTGCCCCCAAATATAATAAGCTTGACCATCGTCATCAACAAATACAGCAGGATCAATTTCATTATGTTTTCCAATATCAATGGGTTGGCCGTTTTTAAAAGGCCCCTCTGGTGAATTTGAAGTTGCTACACCTTCACAACTATAGCCGTTAACGAGAAGGGACGGCAAACAATAGTATAAATAATATTTGTTATCGAAAAATTCTATATCTGGGGCATAAAGTCTTTGATCGCTATAAGCAACCTCATCATTTTTACCTTTTGAAGCAAAGCTTGTACCTGTTAAACTCCAAGTACTCAAATCCTTTGACGACAAAACTCTATAACTGTTAGAGCAATAATAATCCAGACTCTCATCTCTTGAGCCATACACATACATTTTCCCATCATTCCACACTCTGGCTGTGGGGTCAGCTATGTAAACCCCTTCAGGGCTTATCGGGTTTTGAGCTTTATTCTCTTGGGTAATTATTAAAAAAATAATGCTCAAAAAAACTATTTTACTTAACCAAAACGGGCTTCTTATAGTTTGAATTTGTTTCATTTAATACTATTTATTTTTCTTCGCTATTTCTTCTGTTGCCTCAAAAGACAAGTGCCCTGTAGATCCTTTTCCTAAAATTTTATATTCAGATTTTGGTAATTGTAAACGATGCTGCGAAATTACTTTAGCATATTTTGATTCTTTAACCAAATTATACCATTCATTAGGATCTGTTTTATGATCATAAAATTCTTCCGTTCCATCATTATAATGCATGTATCGATACTGTTCTGAACTGATAGCGTAATTGCCAGGACCAAAACAAGTTTGGGCATAATAAGGCCAACTAGTATTTGTGTTTTTCAATAATGGAACCAAAGAATGTCCTTCATGTTTTGGATCAGGTTTTAAATGGCTTAACTCTAAAAGTGTAGGATATAAATCCAACAATTGAACTGGTTTATTACACTTTTTACCTTTTGATATTCCAGGTCCTGCAATAATAATAGGGACTCTAGTACCATCTTCCCACAAACTACGTTTAGCAAAACGTTCTTTCTCTCCTAAATGAAAACCATGGTCGCTAAATAAAACTACATAAGTATTCTTACCATATTCGCCTTTATCTAAAGCATCTAATACACGCCCTATTTGCGCATCTACAAAGCTTACACATGCCAAATAAGATTGAACTAATGGCTTCCACTGATTGTGTTCTTTAACCCAATCAAAAGTTGGAGAAACATGATTTAATCTTGAAATATTTATTCCGTAGGTAGAAATATCATCTAAATCGTTTGATATAACTGCAGGAAGCTGTAAAGATTCTAGAGGGTACATATCAAACCATTTTTGTGGTGCAAATTGTGGTACATGAGGTCTATAAAACCCTACTCCCATCCAAAACGGCTGATTCATTTTGCTTCCCAATTTTTCTTCTGCCCAAGTTGCTAATTTATAATCCGGCATTTGTTCATCTTTTTCGGGAAATACACCCCAATCCCATAGTGGATGTCCTGGAAAATCACTGATTTTTTTAGCAGGCATAGGTCCAAACCCACCAAAACTCCCAGCATAGTTTGGTATATGCGTCTCATTAATCCCTGGAGCATTATGCAAAAGCTTTCCTGCACCAAAAACATTATAACCCTCATTTTGAAATCTTTTAGGCATGACAATATTTTTAACAGCAACAGGTGATTCTACGATATCTGGGTCTAAAAAATAAATACCTGTAGTATTTGGCTGTAACGAGGTCATGACACTTGCTCTACTAGGATTACATACAGGTGCCTGACATTGTGCATTAGTAAATAATACCCCCCTAGCCGCTAATCTATCCATATTTGGCGTTTTTGCTTGAGGATGCCCTCCCATAACCCCAATCCAGTCGTTTAAATCATCAACTGCAATGAATAGAACATTTGGTTTACTCTTTTCTTTTGGAATTTGAGAACTACAGGATGTAACAGTAACTGCAAGGAAAGATATTGACAGTATTTTTTTTAAGTGTTTCATAAATAATTAATCGTTTTTTATTGTTTTATATTTTATATCTAATATTCTGAAAATTGATGCTAATAGGCTTAATTTTATTTGGTTACCACATCCCAAACTTTAGATCGTATGGATTTACCTTCATTACCTTCAACAGTGAGTATAACCGTCCATTCCCCAGCCTTTTCATATTTATGCGAAGGGTTTTGTTCGTTGGAACTATGCCCATCTCCAAAATTCCAATGCCATTTATTAATATTGCCGTATGATTCGTCTTTAAATTGAAACCACCTTTGTTTGCGGTCTATTTCGATAAAAGACCAATTAGCATCTATAGACTTCAAATGTACTTTATCCAATGGCATCAACCGAAATTGATTTAGGTAGGATGCATCATATATCATCCTTGAATCATGTGCCAAATTCATGAACGATTCACAAGTAGCTCCATCAAAATCCAAGAAGCACCATGACATGCCAATGAGATCATTTTCTTCAAGCTTTGTAACAGTAGATTCTTGAAATCCTTCAACAGCAGCATAATCAAATGGTGTAATCCAAAATTCCATTTTTAAGATTCCAGATTCAGCATGTTTAAAATTATAATCGTAAGCAACGTTGTAATATGGAAATTCTTTTATCCAAGGCGTATTACCCCATATCATAACCGCATCTTTATTCTGTACTGGTGTAAAAATATGATAGTTTTGTGCATGCGCCCCATGTCCTTTAAAATGAAGCTCTTCAATTGCAATTTTATCTTTGTTCCCATTATGTTGCTTTATAAAGGGGCCTCCAGAAAGATTACCATCAACCACTAACTCAAAAATATCCTGACTAAGAGCAGGATGGTCAAAATCCCAATAGTCATCCTGCATTTCTAAATAAAAATACAGTCGATTTATACCTTTTACCCAACCAACCTTTACCGAAATATCAAAGTCTTTGGGGTCTAGGTTAAGGCCATTTCCAAATCGGGTATCATTCAATTGGTCTAATCCAATAGTATAAGATTCTGGCACCATATCCCAATCGGAAAAATCGCCATCAATACGCGGCATTTTATCTTTAGGAAATTGATATATTTTATATTCTTTATCGGGGATAGAAAAAGAGCTTACTATGAATGAAAAAATCAAGATTCCTGAAACAAACAGCATAGTTTTTAATATGGTAGTTCTGTTTTTCATTTTTTACTGGCTTTTCTATCAAGAATATAGTAGATGTTTTCGACTATAGGTGCTGGCATAATCATCATACCACCATAATTACCTGTTACACTGTTATGTGTATCAGGAAAGGCATAATCATATTCTCCTCTTAGATAACGTTCATATTGTTCTGGTAAGTTGTGTGGCAACCAATTTCTATCAATGGTTTGAGCAGCCATCCAACGAATAGCGGCATTTGTAATTCCTTCTTGATAACGCAACCAATCAATCTCTGGATCAATCTCATCCCAATTTAAGTTGTAATGAGCTACATCAGAAAACACAGAAAGCACTTCCCATTGTACATGGTCACGAACCCAATTGGCAAAATACCAATCGCTTGAACTTAATACAGGTTTGGTATCATATAACATGGGAGTTCCATCTGGCTCCCAAAGGTGTGTAAATGTAAGTAGGGTACGCATCCAATACACCGCTTTGGTTCTGTATTTTTCTTCCTTAAATTCTTGGTAGGCTAAATAGTTGCCCACCGCAGCATGACCAGCAGCTAAAAGATTGGCTGCATGTAATGGGGTTTCCCAAAAATCGCCCGCTTCTGGCCGTTGCATGTCCATACAAAAGTCAAATGCCTTTTTGGCGGCTTCAATAAAACGTTGGTCATTAGTTTCCTTGCCTATATTCAACAAACGAATAGCTGGTCTAATAGTAATATCTAAAGCCGTTTCGCCTTGTAAACCCATAGGTTCTATAAATGAAGTTGCCACTTTAAAATCGTCTTTTTCTATAGCATCTGGATTAAAAACAAACGACCCGTCTGCTTTTTGTTCTTTCAACCATTGTTCGCCTTCTTGTATCGCAGCTTCCTTACTTTTAGAAGCTCTTTTGTTTATTTCATTTTCTGACCATTCAATTTTCTTTTGAAGTTCTTTTGATAACGTACTCCTCTTATTTTCTAATACATAACGTCTTAAAAAAATAGGCACATTTGGTCTGATTACATGCTCGGGTCTTTGAACGATTCCGAAACCTTTCCCTTCATGCCAAAAATTAGTGTTGTACGCATTTGCTATTCGATCTAGTGTTTCTTTATACGACCAACGTGGTGTGGATGGTACAGGTAACCCCTTATGCATTACATAATCTGTAACTACATTTGTACTATTGCCTTTACTTAACCAAAGTTCGGCATCAAAATTAACGATCTGGTCAATTTTTAATTCTAAAGGTATTTTTGCAACCACCTCGTTTTCATGCCCTTCAATACTGGCATCAGGAACCATCAACCCCATAAGATGATTGTTTTTACGATCCACAAAATTTGGAGATGCAAAAACGGGTTGTGGCTTGTGGTCTCTGTAATTGAACCATCGAGATGCTGTTTGTTTGGAATTCCAAGAAAGCCCAATACCAACTCCTTCATGACTTAAGGCCATTACTGGGATAGACACCTTGTTAGGGTGCGGTGCAACTCTAAGCGCCCAAGGATCTTTAAAAAAATCTGTACCACTCGTCCATTCATCATCAATTGCCCAATCAACTCCTGGTAAAATGGCATCTGTCTTTTCAATTTTAAATGAATCTTCGCCAACTTTTAGCCAAGGTCCTCGAATGTATTCAGCATTATAATTTCCAGTAGCCTTTAATCGATAATTTAATTTGATAAAAGGAGAATCTTTCTCCATAATAAAACTTACAGTTCCTTTAATAGCAGGTTCTGGAAATGGGTAAGCCATCCAGTTTTCGAAAGATGTTCCTTTAAGCACTTCCCTAACCACTACAGAAGCAACCTTGAAAATTAAGATTTCGCCTTTATCTGTTTTTTCCTTTGTATAAGACTCTGCTACAAAACGCACTGGAATGTCTTGGTCTTGAAGTTTTATTTCGCCCAAATGTTCTAATACCGCCATCATTTTACCAGCAGGTGTTACTACTTCTCCCCAACCCCAACCTTTAATCCTTTTATAAAAGTTGAGTTTTATATATTCATTTTCTAATGATACAGATTCTTTTGAATAACTGGTACGCTTAAAATTTGGTGTATTTTGGGCATAATGCAATAAGGGTAACAGTATTATAATGAATAAAATAAAATGTTTTCCAATTGTTTTCATAGCCTATATATTTTGAGATGTTAGTTTTATTACTAATTAATTATTTTAATACTAACCATTTACCATTGCTTTTTTTATCAAGTTGAAATTGGATGGAATTATTGGTTAATTCATATATAATTTGCCTGCCTTTTTCATCTTTGAGCTTCATATTCTTAGAGAAATAGTCTTTAGAAAGCGGTATCGAAACAACACCAGTGCCTTCAACAAAAATCATTTGCTCTTTTTCAGTTGAATTTTGGGTGGTTACAAAACTTATCTTATTTAATGGTGTTTTGGAAAATTGATATTTTATTCCATCAATAGTTACAGATGCACATTTTTCTCCATCGAAGGCTATCAGTTCTTTATTTTCATTAGTTCTAAAAGCCATTGAAAGTCTACCTTGATAATTGATTGCATGACCGTTAATCTTAAAATCTGTAAGTTCAATGTCATCTGATGGCAACGGATTTGCCTTAAGTGCTTTCTTGTCTACTTCAGCATTCCGTGAAAATCCTCCATCCCAAGTTTCCTTATGATTTCTATAATGGCGAACGATAGCAGTAGTTCCATTTGGAAAACGTGTTGCTAAATAATCTGAAGTTCTAGAAATATGCTCCGTATTGTCATTCACATTTGGAAAATTCCCTGTTGAAGGATATATATTTAACCCATCAAGAATCTCAAAAAGTGTACGAGTTTCATAACCTAAACTAGCCGATTGGTCATCTCTTGGACGAAAACCAAAATAATACGCATTGTTATTTCCAGTTCCTATGATTAACCTATTATCGCAATAGGCTAATTTTGAGGTTCCCTCTTTAGGTTTAACAGGGTAGATTCTGTCTACTAGAAAGTCAGTCAAAATATATTGGGAGGGAATATTCTTTAATTGATTATCGAAATCAATTCGTTTACCTACAGCTATTTGTCCTTGTACCTTTTCCGACACATAATCCACTCCAAAAATAGTCTCCCATTGCTCTAAACAAGAATTTCCACTTCCATCTATAATTGGAGGTGGTCCTAACCAGAAAACTTTTCCGCCATTAATCCTTAACTTATCCATCAATTCAAGAACTCCTTTTTGGGGCAGTGGTTCAAAAAGAGTAACTAGTGTTGTGTATTCTCTGTTTTTTATTTGAAGTTTTCCGTTGGTATTTATCTTTCCAAGCTCCAATAATTTTTCTGCTGTTATAAAATTGGCATACCCATACTGAGTCATCCAACTACCAAAACGCTCTTCGGATGCAACTAGGTTCATGGGATATAAAATCAAGACATCTACATCACGATGTACATTTTCAGTCATAAGATCCATTGCTTTTGACCTAGTACGTCCACCAAATGCATTGTTAATAGCGGCTTTACGCTCTTTGACTTCTTCCGGCATTCCCCAAAAAGCTGGATAAGAAGCAGGAATTCTGTTCAAAACCCCCAAAGATGCAGACATAGCTGCTCCATAATAATTTCGATCGTTCCAGCCCAATTCTGCAAAATCGTTTCTAGTGGGTTCTAAATATTCGCCCCATTTAAAATAGTCATAACAAGCAGCTGCCGCTTGTTGTATTGTGTTTCCCCAAATAAAGTTGGAAGTGTATTCATATTTATAGGCATGACGCTCCAAGTCTTCTGTATTCCACAAGTCAACCGTGGGGCTTTCAGCCCAAGATGAATGTCCACTGGTGCCAAAATCTTCAACCCCAAAAAGGCCACTTGCATATTGTTTAGCCTCTTTAAACAAATCTACTACATGCGTGTTGAGTAATTTATAATAGCGGTCCCTAAATAAAAAGGTGCGTTGAATATCTGTATCCTTTTCCCCAAAAACATACTGTACATTTTGAGAGGCTGTTGCATTATTGCTGTCTATATTTGGACCGTAAGCAAAGTATAGGATATCTTTCTCTTCAAATTGTACATCGTGCTTTTGTTTATATAAATCTCCCATACTAGTCGTGTAATAACGAACTGCTAATTGACCATTGTCATGATGGGAAAAATATTTCCAATCTTGTTGAATGTGCATCTCATCTGAATAAAAATGTTGAATTTTGATGCCTCTATCGTCATATTTTTTCATTAAATCTTTTAGAAAAGGTAATGCCTCTGGACTGAAATACTCCATTTCGGGCACCTCGTATTCTAATAATACCAAAACCCTATCATACCCTTTTAGTTCATCGTTTGCATCTGAGTATACACTTACTCTTTTAGCGCGGTCTGGATTTGGTGTAGAAGGGTTGCTCCACAAATCGGTATCCATATCTCTATCGTTGTCCGCATCTTTCTGTTGTTCCCAAACATCTAATTTCACATCTCTCAACGGAAGAATATCATCCCTATTAACCATCTTGTAAGGACTATTTGGTAACTGCTTTTCTTTAAAAGCATAGGCTTTATGTGCTTTTAATTTAATAGCAAAATTACCTTTGTTGTTCGACCAAACTGTTTGCTGCCATATTGGTACATTGAACTTTCCTGTTTGAGGATCGCGTAACCCAACTTTATAGTGCAACCAAGAACCATTTTTCCCCGTCTTATTTTTAAAAGCAGGGCCAAGTTCTAACGGACTTAGTAAACTTAGTCCCATTCCCAAACCATATTGCGCAGCGAAATCTGCAATGATTTTAATTTTATCTACATATTCATCCATATCTGGAGTTAGCTTTCGCTCAGTTGCTTCTTGATTTCTGTACTGTCTAAAAAATTCATCAAAAGCAATGGTCAACGTGTGATCTCCATTTCGTTTTGCATCTTCACAAACATCACGAAGACTTGCGTATCGCTTCGTAAAACCAGTGGACATATCAATCTTTTTGTCTGGATTGGTCAAATCAGTCAGTTGCTCGTCGCTAGTAAGAATTATTGTTTTTGCAAGACCATTAAAACCTCCTAATACTAGTGTAAACAGGAATGTTAAAAATAACTTTACTAAATAATGATGAA
>JAHEBK010000359.1 GCA_024642295.1 Flavobacterium sp.
AGGATTAGACTGGGTGATTGAAAACGCAGGATTCGGAATGGCATTTCAAACCATGCCGTATTTATTTCAACAATGGGGAAGCATGATTGCTATCATTGCAGGAGTACTTTGGTTTGGTTTGTTATTTTTTGCAGGGATTACTTCCTCCTTGGCCATGGGAACACCATGGATAGGTTTTATGCGAGATGAATTTGGCTGGTCCCAAAACAAAGGGGCTTGGTCTTTTGGACTAATTGCATTGATTATGGGATTACCTACTGTGATATTCTTTCAGCAAGGCGTTTTTGACGAATACGATTATTGGGCAGGAACCGTAAGTTTAGTATTATTTGCGATGCTTGAAACCATCTTATTCTCTTGGATTTTCGGAATGGAAAAAGGTTGGAAAGCCATTACTTCAGGTGCAGATATTAAAGTACCTATCGTTTTTAAATACATCATCAAATTCGTAACCCCTGTTATGTTAATTATCATTTTTATGGGCTCACTTTGTAAACCAAAAGACAATGACTGGTCAGGAAATATTACTAGTTTAGTTTCTGGCAAGGGTTGGACACTTGATAATGGTTCCATAATCAAAACCATTACGCATTCAGGTATCAAAGAACAACTAGCTATTGCGACTGACCCAGATATTATAGCACAATTACACAATCAAATTTTCTATCTAGATTTTGCTCGATTGATGCTCTTAGGTTTATTTCTATTCATTTGCGGTCTGGTCTATGTTGCTTTTCTAAAAAGACAAAAAGAGGGACGAGCAACTCTATAAAAAAATTATTTATTCATTTAAAATAAACATTATGAATACAGAAGCCTTAATAACCATGTTATTTACTCAGGGTATTGTTATCATTTTTGCCGTATATTTTTTCTATAAAGTATTGACGATAAAACCAAAACAAGAACCTGATTCGTTTTCTGAAAATGATGACGAAGTAGAAAGACAAAAAGACAACTAATCATTCTAATAATTAACACTTATTATTTATGAAAAATATCAAATCTTACTTTTTGTTTTCCAAAGAACAAAGGAATGGTATTTTTTTATTGGTTTTAATTATTATTAGTATTCAAGCAAGTTGGTTTTTATACAGCACTATAAAAACCAACAACAACTTAGCGTCAGAAGAAGAAAAGCAATGGCTGGCGATGCAATCTCAAGTCGACAGCCTCAAAGCGATTTCATTTGAAAAAAAGTATGAACTCAAACCGTTTAATCCTAATTTCATTACAGACTACAAAGGCTATAAATTAGGAATGTCAGTAGCCGAAATAGACCGTTTATTAGCTTTTAGAAAAACAAATCAATACGTCAATTCAGCACGCGAATTTCAGCATATCACAAAAATATCCGATTCACTATTAGCCGCTATTTCACCTTATTTCAAATTTCCAGATTGGGTCACTAATAAAAAAGAATCTAAGGAATATGTGAAATTTGAAAAAACATCATTCTACAAAAAAGAGAAAATCAGCGTTATAGATATCAACTCTGCTACTTCAGAAGACTTGATGAAGATCAATGGGATTGGCCCTGGATTTTCAGAACGAATTTTAAATTTTAGAGAGAGTCTTGGAGGCTTTGTTTCTATGGAACAAATGCAAGATGTATGGGGGTTACCTCCAGAAGTTATCACTAAACTGAATGTTAATTTTAAAATTGGCTCAACCCCACAATTTAAAAAAATTGACATCAATAATGCTTCTTTAAAAGAAATTGCGCAATTCCCTTATTTCAGATATGCAATAGCAAAAGAAATAGTAACCCACAGAAGCATGAATGGTGACATCAAAAATGTTGCTGATTTAACAAAAATTAAAGGCTTGTCTACTCAAAAAGCAACAATTATAGCCTTATATTTGACCTTTTAAAAATACCATTACAATGAACTTTGATTATAACGAAACGCAGTCTATGATTGCGCAATCCATAAGAGATTTTGCTGAAATTAATATACGTCCATTCATCATGGAATGGGATGAAGCACAGACTTTTCCAGTTCCTTTATTTAGAAAATTAGGCGAAATGGGCTTTATGGGCATACTAGTTCCAGAAGAGTTGGGTGGTTCTGGTTTAGGATATCACGAATACATTACCATTGTTGAAGAAATTTCAAAAGTGGACCCTTCAATCGGTTTGTCAGTGGCGGCACATAATTCGTTATGTACCAATCATATTTTGACGTTTGGAAACGAAGAACAAAAGAAAAAATGGATTCCAAAGTTAGCTTCTGGTGAACATATTGGTGCTTGGGGATTGACAGAACACAACACAGGTTCTGATGCTGGAGGAATGAATACTACGGCCAAAAAGGAAGGCGATTACTGGGTTGTAAATGGTGCTAAAAATTTTATTACGCACGCCATCTCAGGCGATATTGCCGTTGTAATTGTTAGAACTGGAGCAAAAGGAGATTCTCACGGAATGACTGCTTTTGTTTTCGAAAAAGGAACGCCAGGGTTTACATCTGGTAAAAAAGAAAACAAACTAGGAATGCGCGCTAGCGAAACGGCAGAGTTGATTTTCGACAACTGTCGCATTCCAGACGCCAATA
>JAHEBK010000047.1 GCA_024642295.1 Flavobacterium sp.
CTCACCAATAAACTTTCTATAATGAAATTGAACCAATTTTTTATTCGCCTTATCTACCTCATATCCTTTTCCTTGTGGAGCCGCTGGTGAGTTTTTAGTTCCTGTAGGCGACATCCCGTAGCGTTGTATGATCCAATCCCCTTTGGGAGCATCCCAAACAAGATTGCCATTTACATCCATTTTATCGCTAATATCAATCACATCTTTTGTAGACAATATTAGTTCTGGATTAGTAACAACTGCTTGTTGGTTCCAGATATAACTATTCCAAGCTGGGAATGGTGTAGGGTGCATTTTACTTAGATTTTTTTCGGCAAAATTCTCTAGACCTGCAGCCTCAGTAATTGAAATCTCCGAAATATCCCATGTAGGTACTTTTTCAGTTTTTTTAGCTAAGGGCTTATATACGTGTTGTGGAACCTCAAATACTAACTTGAAATGGCTGGAAGTAGTTTCAGGCAAACTAATTAACAAAGGTGCATACTTGTCTGCCCCTACGTTTTCAGTCAATTTACTTCTGAAAATTTCAAACGATTTTATCAATACAAATTCATCCCCTACTTTGGCATAGACCTTACAGTTTGCCTCAATAGTTTCTTTACCTGGAACAATTTTTAAACTATTGGCTTGGATAGCGTTTTTAGAAACGATCTCCACCTGATACTCTTTAATCCCTTTTGAAAAACCTACAACAGTTGTAGTATCGTTATCAATTAGATTATTTACATTATTAACATTTGGTGTAATTGATACCGTAGCGTTTTTCACAGATAACTTTTCCTCTTCGGCAGGTAAAGCTGCAAATGCTAAAACATAAGAATCTTGAAATTCAACTTTTGGTTTTACTAGTTTAATATTGACTGTTTTACCTCCTTTTACTGATGCTTCAGAATAAGTCATATAACGCATAGCCATATCCGAAGTTATCCAAGGTCCACCAGACTGACTCCACCCTGGGCAATTAAAAACACCAATATCAACCCCAATTCGTTTTCCCTCATTAACCGCATGCACCATGTGGTTCCACCAATTCTCGCTAAGCATTGGTACTTTTCCATCTTTCTCTTCAGGATTTATATTCCCAATCAATGCACCGCCAATCCCAGCGTCTTTCATAGCCTGAAGATCTTTGGTAATTCCTTCTTTAGAAATATCATCACCAATCCAATACCAGTAGCACCAAAGTGTATTGTTGTTTTTTGGAATTACAAAATCATCTTGAATTTTGACATAATTAGACTCTGGACTTAAAGATTTTTTTGAACATTGTAAAAATGTACAAACTACTAAAAGTAAGGATAATATTTTAACGAAATTCTTTCTCATACTTGAAAATGGGATATAATTAATTATTTAAGTCTTTTGAATTTTTAAATGTAGCGCAAATAAAAGAAAACAAAACTATTAATCATCCTGTACAATACCGTACAGTTTTAATTTAGAATTAAACTGATTAATTCACTTTCTCAGAACACAAATCAGCATTGCACAGGATAATTATTACTAAAACAATTCTTAAAATTGAGTTAAATAATTAACAAAAACCAAATATTAACCAAACTATTTTAAATTATGAAAAAAATTTATGATAATAATGTCATTAAAAAGACATTATTGATTTGTTTTCTAGTTTTTTCTATGCTCATTAATGCACAGGAAAAAACTATTAAAGGAACGGTAAAGTCAGAGGACGGAATTCCTTTGGCAGGAGTAAACATTCTCCAAAAAGGAACTAAAAATGTACAGGTAACTGATTTTGAAGGTAATTTTAATATTAAATTACTTTCAGGATCTCAAACACTTGTATTTTCTTATTTAGGTTTTAGCAATAAAGAAGTTGCTGTAACTGGACAATCGAGCTTGAATGTAACACTTACAGAAGATGCTCAAACACTTGATGTAGTTGTGGTAACCGGTTATGGTACTCAAAGACGTTCTGATTTAACTGGATCAGTAGCATCTGTAAAGGGAAATGACATTTCAGTCACCCCAGCCCCAACGTTTGACATAGCACTTCAAGGAAGAGCTGCTGGTGTAAATATAGTCAATACTTCCAGTGAACCTGGAGGTGGTTCAACTATCAGAATACGTGGATCAAATTCTATAAGTGGAAATAATGAACCTTTGATTGTATTGGATGGATATCCTTTACCTTCTGGTGGAGAAGCGAGTACTGCAGGTATTGGTACAGTTCGTGTTGTACCATCCAACCCATTAGATTTTATAAACCCTAACGATATTGCATCAATTGACATACTAAAAGATGCGGCAGCAACAGCTATATACGGTTCTAGAGGAGCTAATGGGGTAATTGTTATTACCACTAAAAAAGGAGCCTACAACCAAAAGACGAAAATAAATTTAACAACTGAGACAGCCACAGCATCCTCTTTTGATTTTCCACAAATGATGGATGGACCTACATTTGCCACTTGGCGAAATGAAACCGCTGATACACCAAATCCACGTTTTGCTAATCCATCGAGTCTTCCTACCACCAATTGGTTAGACAATATTTTACGTAATGGTATTACAAACAGATATCAACTTGACATTAATGGTGGAAATGAAAAAACGCGATATTCAATTTCAGGTAATTATCAAACAATTGAAGGGGTTATTAAATTTACCAAATATGAAAGAGGTGTTGTTAATTTAAACTTAGATACAAAATTAACAGATCGATTGACTGTTTCAACAACAATTAACCTTTCACAATCTTTAAATAACAGAAACAATCAAGGAACAGGAGCTATCATTAATGGTGGTGGTGTTTGGAAAGCATTAACAAACGATCCTTCTCGTACTCCTGAAGATACTGATTACGTATTAAATGACCCTACTGAGTTCTATTTTATTGACCCATTGGTTGACATCAGGGATACTAAAGACGAAACAGCAAATAAAAATATTTTTGCGAATATCTTTGCAAAGTATAACATATTAGATGATTTAACTCTTAATGTTAGAGCAGGTGTTAATTCAAAAAATAGTAGAAGAGAAGCTTATTATAAAAAAACAACGTCTATTGGACAAAGAGATAATGGAGCCGCTGTTTATAACACCTTCGAGTATGACGATAAACTACTTGAATCTTATTTAGCTTATGATAAGATGTTGGGGGATGTTCACAATCTAAATTTGGTTGCTGGTTACTCCTCTCAAATTAACACAATCCGTGGAGTTGACAACAAGGTAATTAACTTTCCATCAGATGCTTTAGGATCTAACAGCATAGGATTAGGACTTACCCCAAGCATTCCTCAAAGTTATAGAACCGAAAGATCATTGCTTTCTTATTACCTAAGAGCTAACTATGATTTTAATAAGAAATATTTTGCATCTCTTACTGTGAGAGCAGATGGTTCAAGTGTTTTTTCTGAAAATGAAAAGTGGGGATACTTCCCTTCAGCAGGTTTAGGCTGGACTATTTCTAATGAAGATTTTTTAAACAATAATAAAACGATTTCAAACCTTAAGCTTAGAGCTAGTTATGGTATTACTGGATCGCAATCTATAGCACCACTTCAATCGCTTACTTTAATGGGGGTTCAAAATGCAAATTTCAATAATGCTTTAGCTGCAGGTCTATCTCCGGTGCAATTGGGTAACCCAGATTTAAAATGGGAAGAAACAACTCAAATCAATGTTGGTATTGATTTTGGACTATTTGATAGTAAAATCAATGGTAATATTGATTACTATACCAAAACAACAGACAATTTACTTCAAAATTTTCCAATTCCAATTTCTTCAGGACTATCTTCAATTGTTACAAATGCTGGTTCTATAGAAAATAAAGGAATAGAAATTAGTTTAGGAGCAGATATTATAAGTAATCCAAATTTTAGTTGGAGCTCAAGCATAAATTGGAGTGCTAATAAATCACTTGTAAAGAGCTTAGGAGCCGGAGGAAGTGATATATTTGGCCCAAATATAGCGGCAAATATTGTTTCTTTTCCACCAACCATACTGAGAGAAGGAGAGCCTTTTGGACTTTTCTGGGGGCAAAAAGCGATAGGATTATATCCTTTAGGAGATCCTAAAGAAGGTCAACTTCAATTGGAAGATATTAGTGGTGATGGCACAATTAGCGCAAACGACAATACCATTATTGGAGACCCTAACCCTGACTTTATATTTGGCTGGAACAATAGTTTTAACTATAAAAATTTCACATTAACCGCTTTTATCCAAGGTTCAGTTGGAAATGACATCATGAATGTTGATCGTATATTCATTTCTGGTGGAATTACTGGTAATTCTGCTAATCATACCCAAGAATATTATGAAAAAAGATGGACTCCATCAAACCCTCATAACGATGTAAGATTTCCTGCTGGCCGAAGTGGTAACCCTGATTCAAGTTTAATTGAAGATGGTTCTTATGTTAGACTAAAGAATATTAGCCTTGCATATAATTTTAACCCAGATATTTTCAAAGGCTATCTCAGTTCTGCGAGAGTATATGTAACTGGAACCAACCTTTTTACCATTACTAATTACTCTGGTGTTGACCCAGAAGTAAATGTATTTGGAGGGAATAACATTAATACTGGAGTGGATTTTTCTGCTTATCCAAAAAGCAAACAAATACTATTAGGTATAAACATAGGATTTTAAATGATAATTTTATAAATTAAATTAAAATGAAAAAAATAATATATTTACTAATACTTACAGTCATTTTTGGCTGCGCTGATTCTAAATTAGAAGAGCAAGTATATTCGAATATCAGTCCTTCAAATTTTTACAATAATGCTGCTGATGGTAATGCTGCAGTAGTTGCTATTTATAACGCTCTAAATAGAGAAATAAGTTTATGGGATTTTGGATTATCATCAACCGTTGGTGCAGCACATCCTTATTTTACAAGTAGAGTAGGTTGGAGAAAAGAATGGGCTGACTACTCAACATCTAGTGGAAACGGACTGAGTTTACCGCGTAGTTGGAACCCATTATACCAAGGTATCTTTAGGGCTAATATCGCTATTTCAGAATTAAGCAAAAGAACATTTAAAGGCACCGAAGAAAACACAAGAATCCATTTAATTGCAGAAGCGCAATGGCTTAGAGCTTTTTGCTACTTCCACCTTACACAATTATTTGGAAATGTACCAATGCCTTTAGAACCTGCCGTTTCGATTGAAACTTCAAATTTACCAGTAACAGCTCGTGTAAAAATATATGCTCAAATTATATCCGACTTACAAGATGCAGAATCAAATTTACCGGAAATTAGAACAATTCCTAGCGAAAAAGGTAGGCCTAATATCGGAACGGCTAAATTTTTACTAGCCAAAGTTTATTTAGCTATGGCGGGTAAGCAAGTGAATGATGCCAGTAAAATGGCTTTGGCTCATTCCAAAATTAAAGAAGTAATAGATAATGCAAGTCGTTATGGATACGAACTACTTCCCAGCTACGCCGATGCTATTTACATAGACAACAACAACGAGAGAGTATTTGCAATTCAACAAACACAAGCAGTTGAGGGGCAAGGTACCGCAGGAACTTTTGTATGGGCTGGTATTGGTTCATCCAATGGAGGTGTGCCAAGAGGACAAGCTCACGGAGGTTGGACTCAAGAATTTTATGATTTATATGAAGATAATGCTTTACATTTTGACACACGTAGAGATGTAACCATGCAATATTCTTATATACATAGTACCACTGGAAAACGTACATTTTTCTCAGGTCAATATAATGAAGATAATACTTTTGACCCTTATAAAGCGACTTGGGGGATTCCTAACAATAAGTACAGAGATTCTGACCAAGGTTGTTGTAATGGAGATCCAGATATAATTTATTATCGTTTTTCTGATGCATATTTAATGTATGCTGAAACTGAAAATAGTTTAAATGGGCCAACAACAATAGCTTATGATTATATAAATAGAGTTAGAGCTAGAGCTGGTGCAAGCTTACTTATGGAAGGCACGCATACTAAAGAACAATTTGCAGAATTAATTTTTAAAGAAAGACTATTAGAATTTACTTTCGAAATGCAGGAGCTTTACGATATTCGTAGATTAGGCAAAGTAAAGGAAGTCATTGAAATGGCACCACTGCCAGTTGCAAAAGGGACTGTTTACAAACCAGAATTTGAGCTTTGGCCAATACCAAATACTGAAGTTAATTCAAATTCCAACATTAAAGAAAACAACCCAGGTTGGTAAACTGTCTAGTCCGAAAAAAACGGTACAGTTGATTTCGGACTAAAACTTTTAATTAAACACTTGCAAAACTTTTATGCAAGTGTTTTTTTTTATTTAAGTCCTTATTACAATTCCCTTTTCTAGAACACATTAGGATTTATTTCACAACAATTAAAGTCATATAAAAATCTGGGGGTATCTAACTTTTTTTCTTTAATTACAAATACAAATTTGTTTATTTGACTACCGCAATAGCAAAATTTACAACAATAAAAGAAAGTGTACGCGCACTCAAATCATTAAATAAGAGAAAAATTAAAAAAGATATTTTACAGCTAAAATAAAAGTTACTAATAAAGTTAAATCAAAAAAAAGTATTTTGGATAGTTTAAAAAAACTATTCTTTGATTCTTATAGCTATTTTATAAAATATTTAAAGACAATTTTTTAGTCATTTTATGTTCGGAATAAAGCTGGTTTTGTTTATTCACTAGTAATAGGTGTCGTTAAGAGCTATAGGACTTAAACCGATTTGCACTTATCAAAACGTATTAATCAACTTATATTTTCAGACTTTTCACCCTACAGTAGTAATAATGAGACAAAACTATCATCTTCTTTTAATGGAAAAATTTCAAAGAATATAAAATAGAATAGTACTAAAAACAGGACGGATTTATCAGGAATCTATATAAATCTATTTGTTTTTTCTCATTAATTTACCCTATTTTATTTGCATAAATAATATAACCCGAGAACACCATACAACAAGCATAACGGTGTTCGGTATTGCACAGGATAGAAATGCAAAAAAAAAAATGTAAGATTGTAGGTTATTGTAAATTTTGGATGAAAATACACCTCAAATTTTTTACAAAATCAAAATAAATCACATAAAACAACAGACCCATTATTTAAACTTCATTTTTATTTTGACGCTACCTTTTTGTAAGATCTCCAAAAAAAGGTCGCAAAGAAGTATCTTATCTAAGTTAAACTTTATCAATATATGGAATTTATAAATAGTGAATGCTAAATCCAAAAAAACTCAATTTAACTAAGGCAACCGTATGAGAATTATTTATTTCTTATTAATCGCAGAAATTGCTTTTGCTCAACAAAGCAAAAGTATTGTTTCCTATTCAAACAAAAGAGAAACAACGCACCATCTTACCTCTGGTAATACGGGTTTTCAAATTGGTATTACCTCAAATGCCGGCGGTATTATAAATGAACTCCGAATTCCAGTTCCTGGCACAAATCCCGCTAATTGGGATGTCATGGATGTGCAAACAGACTCTTACGGAAGAGCGGGACAGTCTAGTATAAGAGATGGCGCACATAGAAGCCGCTACAACCCTACTCAAGCTGGTTTTAATGAGTCTTTAGGGACTAATTGTGTAATTCTTGATGAGACAAAGAATGTTCTATTAAAGAATGCAACTACGAATAAAAAAATGTTAGTAGGACCTTTTCAACTTGCATTATGGAAAGCCGATGGTGATTATGATTTTACACAATACGAAGGCCCGGTTACCAATCTTCCGAGTACTGGAAACAGACTATATGATGATTCTTATTCCTCAAGTGATCAAACAAAACCAGATCATAGTACTGCTGACCCCAATGATACAGTTGTTATCCCAGGGGATTCTTCAAATTCTGATGATGACAATTTAGCAGAAGACAGTAGCATCACACATGCAGATGAAATTGGCAGCCCCTTTAATTATGTAGGTACCTACGAAAATTATGCTGGATTGGAAGTAAACTCGGAAACCATACAAACGGCCGTTATAAGACATTATTACGAATACAGATATGATATAAAACCCAATCACAGTTTGGAACAATTTGTAAATGGATTTATTAGAAAAGATGCTGGAGCTAATGATGATCCAAGTTATGCAGGACAGTCCATTTTAAATACTACAAAATTTACTGATGTAACATTACCGAACAACCCTACGCTACTCAAAACTAGCCCATACACAACAACTTATCAGGACTTATCCTCTGTATCATGCGCTTGGTCAATACGGATGGATCTTGCTAAATGGGCTCCACAATGGAGACATGTATTATTAAATGATGGAACCTGGTTTACACAAGATAGAACTGTAAATAAAGTACTAAGTGACAACCGTCCACAGGCATTTAGCGAGTTTTTTATGATATCCGACGACCCAAACAGTAATGGAACAACAGGAAGGTCTTTAGGGTTTTACAGACCCAAAACCGATGTTAACCGTTTGCCAATTATAGGAAGAAGAGCTGACGGTACACCTATTGACAAGTATGAATACGATAGAAATGGAGAATTTACCATTAATGATTCTTATACGAGAACCGCAGCTATGAGTTGGATAGGATTTAAGGGAGGTCTCGATGCAATAATCAACCCAAATGCATTAACAGGAACTAACAATGAAAGCTTTAGAGCAGAGTACTATATTTTTTACGGCACGCCCGTTGAGATTATAGAAGCGAAGAGAATATTAGATAACTATTTAAACATCAGTTACTCAAGCAAAGATGCTAATGATTATGGTACACGAAAATTAAATACAGCTTTAGCAATACAAGACAATGAAAGACCAAATCAACTAATTTATCCAAACCCTTCCCCTAATGGGATTTTTAATCTACCCATACATTCCAATTATGTGGTTACTGATAGTAATGGCAAAATTATTTTAACTGGAGAAGGAACCGTTTTAGACCTTTCAAAATTTGAAAATGGCGTCTATTTTCTTAGAATTAATGATTCTGTCTTTAAATTGATAAAGTAATTAAATACTAACTAGCATTAAAAAATAAAAAATATGAAAAACCACATTGTCCTATCATTACTTTGCGTCCTAATCTCAATTAGCAGTTTCTCGATTACAAAAAACCATTCACCACTTGTTGGTAATGATTTAAAAACAGAATATTTAAAAAACCCCGAAGGTATAACTGTCTCAAAACCAAGATTTAGTTGGATTTTAGAAGCCGATGGCAGAAACAGATCTCAATCAGCTTATCAAATCATAGTAGCCTCCTCTGTAAATGAATTGAATGCCAATAATGGAGATGTTTGGGACAGTGGTAAAGTAGTTTCAACCAAGACCAATCAAGTAGAATACAACGGTAAAACATTACAATCCAATACAACCTATTATTGGAAAATAAGGGTTTGGGATGAATCGGGTCAAGTCAGTACTTGGAGCACAAACGCGCATTGGTCGATG
>JAHEBK010000360.1 GCA_024642295.1 Flavobacterium sp.
TAAATACCCTAAATTAGTATAAGCAGGTCTAAAGTCATGTCCCCAAGAAGAAATACAATGAGCTTCGTCAATTGCAATGAGGCTTACCTTAATTTGGTTAAAAGTATTTTCTAAATAAGACAAACTTTCTGGAGCAACATAAACCAGTTTTGTTTTTTGATTAATGATATTTTCAATATGTGTTTGTTGTTCAGCATCAGATTGACTACTATTAATATAACAAGCGGAAATTCCGTTTGCTTTTAAGCTGTCTACTTGATCTTTCATTAAAGCAATCAAAGGAGAAATGACTATGGTAATTCCTGGAAGTAGCAATGCGGGTAGCTGAAAACAGACCGATTTTCCTCCACCAGTAGGCATAATAGCCAATGTATCTTTTCCGGATAAAATAGAAAGTATTATTTTTTCTTGATTGGGTCTGAATTTTTCAAAACCAAAGTTGTCTTTTAATGTTTCGTGGAGAAGGGATGTACTTATCATTATGGTTTTATCAAAAAGAAATTTGGGATTGTAATTTATAAAAAAAAGGAACTCTTGAATGGAGTTCCTTTAGTATTTTTATAGAGAAAAGTTAATCCTCATCGTCTTCGTCATCATCTTCATCAGATGGTTCGTTGTTATTTTCAGAATCTTCATCTTCATCATCAAAATCAGGTTTGTCTAAATTATCATCTTCATCGTCGTCGTCATCATTGTCGTCATCGATATCCAAACCTTTAATTGGTGCAATTGGCTCAATTACATCATCGATTTCATCATCTTCATCATAATTTTCGATTCTGTCAGCTAGTTTGGTACTTACTTTCACTAAATAAATAGTGTCTTCTGTACGTACCTCAACAGCTTCAATCAATTCGTTTTTAGCATTTCTAAAACGAATAATATCTGAATCGTCGTATCCATCAGGGAATCGCTCCACTAATAGGTTTAAAATTTCGTTTGTAAGTTTTGCGTAATCAACAATTACTCTTTTCATAATGATATTCTATAAATCTAACAAATAAGCAAAAATTAATGGTGCTACAATAGTAGCATCAGATTCAATAATAAACTTAGGGGTATCCATATCTAATTTACCCCAAGTTATTTTTTCATTTGGAACTGCTCCTGAATACGAACCGTAACTAGTAGTAGAGTCCGAGATTTGGCAGAAATAACTCCAAAATGGAACGTCGTGCATTTCCATATCTTGGTACAACATTGGAACTACACAAATTGGGAAATCTCCTGCGATACCTCCACCAATTTGGAAAAAACCAACACCATTAGCACTGTTTTTTGGATACCAATCAGCAAGGAAAGTCATGTATTCAATCCCTGATTTCATGGTGGATGCTTTTAATTCTCCTTTAATTACATAAGAAGCAAAAATATTTCCCATGGTGCTATCTTCCCATCCTGGTACAATAATAGGCAAATTTTTCTCAGCAGCAGCATACATCCAGCTGTCTTTTAAGTCAATTTCATAATATTCTTCAAGTACTCCAGATAATAACATTTTATACATAAACTCATGTGGAAAATAGCGCTCTCCTTTATCATCAGCATCTTTCCAGATTTTGTAAATGTGTTTTTGCAAACGTCTGAAAGCTTCGTGCTCTGGAATACAGGTATCTGTAACTCTGTTTAATCCTCTTTCTAATAAATCCCACTCATCTTGAGCTGTTAGATCTCTATAGTGAGGGACTCTTTCGTAATGAGAGTGTGCTACTAAGTTCATAATGTCTTCTTCAAGATTAGCTCCTGTACAAGAGATAATTTGTACTTTGTCTTGACGAATTATTTCAGCAAATATTTTACCAATTTCAGCAGTACTCATTGCGCCGGCCATAGTAACCATCATTTTAGCACCATTGGCTAATTGTTGTTCATAGGCTTTTGCAGCATCAACTAATGCAGCTGAATTGAAATGCAAATAATGCTTTTCGATAAATTGGCTAATAGGTCCCTTACTCATTTTATTTTTTTTAAAGATATTAAAATCGATTATTTGAAAGAGTGTCCAGTTTCAAATGTAAAGATTTTTTAATTTAACTTATTACTATATTCAATTATTATTTTGTGTTGTAACCTAAAATTTTCAATACATCTTCAGATGTTTGTTGTTCCGAAAAAACTTCGGTGGCTAAAATGCCATTTTCATCGCGATCAATCAATATATGCTTGGGTTGCGGAATCAAACAGTGGTGTAATCCACCATATCCACCAATGGTTTCTTGGTAAGCACCCGTATTAAAAAATCCTATATAAAGTGGTTTTTCTTTGTTGTATTTAGGTAAATAAATGGCATTCATGTTTTGCTCTGAGTTGTAATAATCATCACTATCACAAGTTAATCCTCCTAGTAAAACTCTTTCGTAGGTGTCATTCCAACGGTTTACCGCTAGCATGATAAAACGTTTGTTGATTGCCCAAGTATCTGGTAAAGTAGTGATAAAAGAAGAATCAATCATGTTCCATTTCTCTCTATCGTTTTGTTGTTTTTGATACAAAACTTGGTAAATTGCTCCACCACTTTCACCAACTGTAAAAGAACCAAACTCAGTGAAAATATT
>JAHEBK010000361.1 GCA_024642295.1 Flavobacterium sp.
TCGATTATTTTGGCTCAATCTCAGCCTACCTGAATAATCGGTTGCTCACCCTTGCTATTTACTAAAAACTACCTGAAGTAGCTTGTATTGTTTCAAGCAAATCTTTGGACCCTTTTTCTTATACTCATCACCTTGCTCATCTCAGGCGCACTTATGTTAAAAACTAAACGGAAAACCTATCCATGTTTCTGACTAATAGAACATTTTTTATATAGCCAGCTTTTGGACATTTTAACTTAGCCTAGACATCAAATATCCATAAAAAAAAATTAATATAAGAATTAAATTTAATTATGGATTCAAAACTTTATTTAAATGCATACAAATTTGAAAACTTTATTAGTATTGATTAATCCTTTCACCATTAGAGATTTCAGAATTTTATAAATAATCAAGAAATATTAAGGAAATAGATAATTTAGAAAAAAAGTTTGAATAATCAATAACTCAAATTTGTTTGAACTACTTATGAACCTCCGAACTAGTAGTATTCAATTTTTGTTAAACATTAAAATATTTCAGGAACAAATGTTTGGTCACTCAACGGAGGTCTAATATATCCTTCGTTGTTCTGTCGAGGTGGCAAATCAATAGGTTCAGGCGTTAAATCTTCGTAGTTAATTAAACTTAATAGGTGAGAAATACAATTCAATCTGGCTTTCTTTTTATTATCTGCATTTACTACAAACCAGGGGGCTTGTTTAATATCGGTGTGCGCAAACATTGTATCCTTGGCTTTTGAGTAGTCTACCCATTTTGCACGTGATTCAAGGTCCATCGGACTTAATTTCCAACGTTTAGCAGGATTATCTATTCGGGCTTGAAATCGTTTTTCTTGTTCATCATCACTTACTGAAAACCAATATTTTATTAATAATATTCCTGATCTCACCAACATTCTTTCAAATTCTGGCACAGATCTCAAAAATTCTTGATATTCAATTTCGTTACAGAAACCCATAACTCGTTCAACACCTGCCCGGTTATACCAGGATCTATCAAAAAGAACAATTTCACCAGCTGCAGGAAGATGAGTGACATATCTTTGAAAATACCATTGAGTTTTTTCTCGCTCGGTTGGAGAAGGCAGTGCAACTACACGCACATTTCGGGGATTTAGACTCTCGGTAATTCGTTTGATAACACCACCTTTTCCAGCAGCATCTCGACCTTCAAATATAACAATAACCTTTAATTTTTTCGCTTTTATCCATTCCTGAAACTTAACTAATTCAATTTGAAGTCGCCTTAATTCTTTCTCATATTGATTTTTATTTAATTTCTTTTGCGAATTTTCAACCTTATTATTTGTGTTAACGAAATCTTTGTTAGTTTTCGTTTTTGAGTTCTTATCTTTCTTTTTATTTTTGGACATGTCGTAACTCCAACCCCTTAATTTTCTTAATTTTTGATTTCCATATAAATATTATACAAACGCCAACAAGGCAAATAAGAATATATTTACTAAGAAAAACAAGACATTCAGTAGTTATCTTCTACTACATTTATTAAGTATGGATGTGCGATTTAAAATAAACTTAACTGATGAATAGGTTTGGTTCCATTCAATAAAATAAATTCCCCTGCTCGGTTTATTGGTATTCCGATGTTTTTCAAATCTGCAATTGTAGTTATTTTTTGACTTTGCCGGTAACTGGCTATCTTTTCTACCTTTTTGGGACCAATACCAGGAATTCTCAATAATTCTTCTTTATCAGCCCTATTAATTTCAATTGGCATTTCTCGCAAATGGTTTTCAGCCCATACCAGTTTCGGATCTTTTTCAAGATTCAAATTCCCATTTTGTAGATATGAAAAATCTTCAATTTTATAAAAATAATCTCGTAATAAATAAGAAGCTTGATATAAACGGTGACCTCTAAGTGGATTCTCCTTTGGAAAATCTTCAAAGGGTGTATTTATCACAGGATTAAATGTCATAAAATAAATCCGGGAAAGATGAAATTTTTCTAGCAGGAATGCGGAGGTTGTTAACAATTCTTCATCGCTTTCATCTGAAGGGCCAACCACGAATTGAGTCGAAATTGAAGGCCATCGGTTTTTCCATCCAAAATGTGAATCACCTTGTTTACGGAGCTCATCTATCATTTTCAAACGATGAAATAAATCACCAAAAAAATCCTTTTGAGGGGATAACCTTTCTAATCGGTGCGAGTTTGGAGCTTCAAGGTTTATTGAAATCCTATCCGCATATTTCATTATCTCCTTGATTTGATCTTTCTCAGCGCCAGGCATAATCTTTAGATGTAAATAACCCTTAAAATCATGATTGGATCTTAGGATTTTCGCAGTATCAATAATTTTATTTTGGATATATGGCCCCCCACCAGTTATGCCTGAACTTAGAAATAAGCCCTCGACTAATTTTTTTCGATTAAGTTCTGAAAAAGTGTTTGCCATTTCATCTGGATGTAAACTTGCTCTTTGGCAATCTCTACCAGCTCTAAAAGCACAGTAATTACAATTTCTCTCGCAAACTGAGGTGATCATACTTTTTAAAAGTGGCATATTTTTGCCATTGGGTAACCTTGCAA
>JAHEBK010000362.1 GCA_024642295.1 Flavobacterium sp.
GGCTCAACCTATTGGGATACTGAAGCGTATTGCATCCCATTTTACATGGCGACTAAAGACCAACAAGTAGCCCGTAATTTATTAACCTACCGTTACAATCAGTTAGACAAAGCCATTGAAAATGCCGAGCAAAATTTAGGTTTTAAAAACGGAGCTGCCCTGTACCCTATGGTTACCATGAATGGTGAAGAATGCCATAACGAATGGGAGATTACCCATGAAGAGATTCACCGTAATGGAGCCATTGCGTTTGCTATTTACAACTACTACCGTTTTACGGGAGATTACTCGTATATTCCAGAAAAAGGATTAGAGGTTTTGATTGGAATAGCACGTTTTTGGCATCAAAGAGCCAGTTTCTCTAGCCAGAAAAACCAGTACATGATTTTAGGAGTAACAGGTCCTAACGAATACGAAAACAACATCAACAATAACTTTTACACGAATTATATTGCCAAATGGTGTATTGATTTTGCCACAGCCCAAATTCAAAAAGTATTCTTAGAATATCCAAAAGACCACAAACGCATTATTGAAAAAGTAAAATTATCAGATGCTGAATTGCAAGAATGGAAAAAAGTGGCTGGTAATATGTATTTCCCAAAATCAGAAGAATTAGGGATTTACCTGCAACAAGATGGATTCTTAGACAAGGATTTGGTTCGCGTAAAAGATTTAGACAAATCACAACGTCCCATTAACCAAAAATGGTCTTGGGACAGAGTGTTGCGTTCGCCATATATCAAACAAGCCGATGTGCTTCAAGGTTTTTACTTTTTTGAAGATCATTTTACTACCGAAGAATTAAAACGTAATTTTGAATTCTATGAATCGTTTACCGTTCATGAAAGTTCGCTCTCACCTTGCGTACACTCGATTCAAGCTGCCAAATTGGACAAAATGGACATGGCGTACGAATTCTACCTTAGAACCTCTCGTTTGGATTTAGACGATTACAACAAAGAAGTGGAGGAAGGCTGTCACATCACTTCAATGGCGGGTACTTGGATGAGTATTGTAGAAGGATTTGGAGGCATGAGGGTTAAAGACAACAAACTACATTTTACTCCAAAAATCCCAAAAGAATGGCAAGGGTATTCGTTTAAAATTAACTTCCGCAACCAAATCGTAAAAGTTGCTGTAACTGCTAGCGAAAGTACTTTTACTATTGACGGAAACGCTGACTTAACCATTAATGTTAATGGGAAAGATATTGTGGTAATTCCTGAATAGGGATTGAGCATTTAGAAAAAACGAAAATGTCATTATAGAAACCATTCAGGAATTTAGTTTTTGAATGGTTTTTTTTAACTTATACCAAGGAAAATATTGTTCATTTTTTAGTCAGGACGAAAGAAAATAAACGTCTAAAGTGTTACAAAATAGAAATCTTAAACGATTTAAAAAACATAGCAAACTTTATGTTGTACACCGGTCAACTTAATGAATTCGTGCGATTAGCTGAAATAGATACTACTAATTGTGAATTGTTGAAAGAAAAAATTCAAGATGGATTGAGTGTTATCTGGGCACAAGATGAATTGTGCATTCGAGTTGATGGTATAAAGCATTCTTTAACAAAAGACACTATTCTGTTCTTGACAGAATACCATCAAGTTGAAATAATTTCGGTGAAAAAAGCCCGACTTATTCGTTTCAATCGAGCGTTTTATTGTATTGCTACTCACGATAGCGAGGTAGGATGTAAAGGAATTTTATTCTTCGGAGCTTCTCAATTGCCTAAAATCAATATACCTAATTCTGAATATGAAAAATTTGATTTGTTGTGGAAAATGTTTAAGGTAGAAATGGATTCTATTGACAATCTACAAAATGATATGCTCCAAATGATGTTGACGCGATTACTCATTTTATCAACACGAATCTATAAAGAACAAACAGAATTAACCAACTTTGACCGTCAGCAATTGGACTTGGTTCGTGAATTTAATTATATGGTAGAAACACACTTTAAAACCAAGCATCAAGTGTCTGAGTATGCCGATATGCTTCATAAAAGTCCCAAAACCTTGTCAAATGTTTTCAAAAAATACAATGAGAAAACCCCTTTGCAAATTATTCAAAACCGTATCATTCTTGAAGCACGCCGACTATTGCGATATTCGGATAAAAGCATCAAAGAAATTGCCTACGAAATAGGATACGAAGATATTCAAGCATTTAGCAAATTTTTCAAAAAAACAGAGGGAATTTCCCCAAGTGATTTTAAAAAAGTAGTGCTTTAAATTTTAAGAATATCATTTTCCCTAAATAAAAAAACGATCCTTTATATATTTCTCCTCAGGGAAATCAGAACAACAAACACCTTTTAATAGTTTCTTCTAGCCTAGAAATTACTAAAAGGTGTTTTTTGCGTTTGATTGTATCAGAATATTTTAATTCAAATTATCTATTCGAGAAATATTATACCATTTAGCTTTTAAATTTACTGGCATATAATGGTTAACGATTGTCAGGTTGAGCGTAGTCGAAACCTCGTTCTGGGGCAGTAAATAATCTCGACTTCGCTCGATTTGACAAAATG
>JAHEBK010000048.1 GCA_024642295.1 Flavobacterium sp.
TTTTAATGGCAACCAACGCCCAAGGGAAATTGGTTTTCATTAATCCTGATGCTGAAGGAGTTCCTAATGGTGACATGATTAGTTAAAAAGTAAAAATATAGATTACTCAGATTGCCACAATTTAATTTAGTGGCAATTTTTGTTTTAAAAAACATGAAAAATAATGAATGCCAAACCCAAAATAGCATTAGCGATAGGAATACTATGTATTTCCATCTTTCCTATTTTGGTTCGGCTGCAATTGACTGATGGATTGATATCTGCTTTTTACCGTATGTTTATTGCGGCTATTTTATTGTTACCTTATCTAATAGTTACTAAAAAATTTCGACTGCCAACCACCAAAATCTTAGTTTTAGCAATTATTTGCGGAATTGTATTTGCAACTGATATTGCGATTTGGAATATTGCTATCCAACATTCCAGTGCTACGCAAGCGACTTTATTAGCCAATTTGTCCCCTGTTTGGGTAGGGATTGGGTCTTTTATTTTTTTAAAAAACAAACCCGCTCTTAATTTTTGGTTAGGTACAACAATCGCACTAATCGGAATGGTAATCTTAGTAGGCTTTGAAGTTTTTAGCCAACTTCATTTTGACTTAGCTTTTACTTTTGCCCTTGTTTCAGGAATGCTATATGCTACCTATATACTAATGAGTAAAAAAATATTATCTCAAATGGAGGTACTCTCCTTTATGAATATCGTTTTAATCTCCTCCAGTTTATTTTTAGGATTGGTTTGCTGGATTACAGACAAAACTTTTACTGGCTTTTCAAACACAGCTTGGTTTGTATTGTTTATTCAAGGAGCTATTTGTCAATTGACCGCTTGGTTATTGATTAGTTATGCAACACAACATATTCGTGCCACACGAGTTTCATTGAGTTTATTAGGACAAGCTTTGCTAGCAACATTCTTAGCTTGGTTATTTTTGGACGAAAAAATGAGTGGGTTTAGGATTTTTGGGGCTGTTTTTCTACTTTTAGGAATACGTATTACTTTTTACGACAAGCCTCTATCGTGTAAAAATCTAAAAAATAAATTATGAAATTAAAAGTAATTGCCTTCGACGCCGATGATACGTTATTTGTTAACGAAACCTATTTCTTAGAAACCGAAGAAAAGTTTTGTGAATTGATGAGTGATTACCTATCGCATCAAGGAATTTCACAGGAGCTCTTTAGAATAGAAATTGCTAATTTAAAAATATACGGATACGGAATCAAAGCCTATATCCTTTCGATGATAGAAGCAGCTATGACCATATCTAATAATACTATTCCTATTGAGGCAATTGAAAAAATTATTGAATATGGTAAAGAATTACTGGAAAAACCTATAGTTCTTTTGGACGGTGTTGAAGAAACATTGGAATCTTTGTATGGTAAATACAAATTAGTGGTTGCAACTAAAGGCGATTTATTAGACCAACGCCGCAAATTACACAATTCTGGATTGGGAAAATACTTTCATCATATCGAAGTCATGTCTGATAAACAAGAACAAGATTATCTTGATTTAATTAAACGTTTAGAAATCAAACCCTCAGAATTTTATATGATAGGAAACTCCTTAAAATCTGATGTATTACCTGTATTAAGTATTGGGGGATATGCCACTCATATACCATTTCACACTACTTGGGCTCACGAAAAAATTGACCATGAGGTAAAGCATGAAAACTTTAGTACTTATGAAAAAATAACGGAGATATTGAAAAAAATAACCTAATAATAGGCATCGAATATTAAGGACTAGACATTCTCCAGTTGATTCATCTTTGAACACAAAACCATAGTTAATCTCTTGCCATTTTCAACAAAAGCACATTTCTAACCTATTATAAAATATAATTCAGTAGCTGAGATATTGTTTCGTAAGAAATAAAATTACCATTTAAATACAAAACAAATTAATAAATAAATACTGGTTAAACCCAAAGTTTCAAGACCTTGTAAACATCCAATAATTATTACACCTACTAAATTATCGCTATTTTTTGTATTAAATTACTTATAAATATTATAGAAATGATTACTATTTTAATTTTTTAACATAAAAAGAATGAGTTGATATATCCTCAAAAAGTGAGCTTCGTAATTAACAATACATTAACTATACACTCATGATATTTTCTAATTAACAAAATATCTGTTAATTCTGATAAAATTTAGTCATCAAAATAGCAAAAAAAACCTCTAATTCACAAACACATTAATGATTGAAATTGTAGCATTTCAAAAAAAAAAGTATTTTTACCAAAAATTAAAAACAATGAAAAAACTTATATTTACTTTAGTTTTCGCTTCAGCTTTTACAGCAGTAAAAGCACAAGAAGACAAAAAAATGGAATTAAAACAAGACTACAATAAATGGTCTGTTGAATTAGCAGGTGGTTTTAACAAACCATTAAACAATCTAACTCCAGGATATGCATTTGAAGTTGTATCACCTTATACTGTTGATTTTAGTGTAAGATACATGATTAACAATAAATTTGGTGTTAAAGCAGACGTATCATACAATAGTTTTCAAGAAAAAAACAACACTGCTGCTTTTGACTCTGAATACTACAGAGCAAACTTACAAGGGGTTGCGAACTTAGGACGTATCATGAACTTTGAAACATGGACTAATACTCTTGGATTATTAGCTCATGGAGGTCTTGGTGTAGGAAGAATAGAAAATGGTTCTACTAAAAACACTGTACTTAATGCTTTGGCAGGTATAACTGCACAAGTAAAATTATCGAATCATTTTGCTTTAACAGTAGATGCAACAGGAATTGCAAATGCAAGACAATCATTAAACTATGATGGAAAAGCAAATGCTAATTATCCATTTGGCGTTATGCTAAATACTACTGCAGGTCTTACTTACTACATTGGTAAAAACGAAAAACATGCTGACTGGATTGTCCTAAAAAGCGAAGAGGTTATTGCTTTGGAAAAGAAAGTAGCAGAATTAGAAGCTTTGGCTAATGATACTGATAGAGATGGTGTAGTTGATTATTTAGATGCTGAACCAAATACTATGTCTGGTGCAATGGTTGACACAAAAGGTCGTGCTATTGACTTAAACAAAAATGGTGTTCCTGACGAAATTGAAAAATATGTGGATAGCAAATACAAAACTAATAGTGGAGGAACTATTACTGATGCTGAAACTATCAAAAACCTTGTTAATGGTGGATATGTAAGCGTATTCTTTGATTTCAACAAAACTACACCTACAACAGAATCTACAGATGCTATATCTTATGTATTGACTTACTTAAGAAACAATCCTTCTGCTTCAGTTGACATTGTTGGACATGCAGATGAAATCGGAAGTGCATCATACAACAACAAATTATCAGCTGATAGAGCTAATAATGTTAAAGAAACATTATTGAAATCAGGTATTGCTGCTTCAAGATTGAATGTTGTTGCTGCAGGCGAAGATACTTCAGCTGACAAAAGCTCTGATTCTGCTAGACAATTAGTAAGAAGAGTTACTTTCAAAATCAAATAATATTTCAAAATATTTATTTAAAAGCTCCAAAGGAAAATTCCTTTGGAGCTTTTTTTTATCCCAAATTTAGAATAAACACTATGAATAGAAAGTCAATAAATTTGGGTGACAGACTTAAAGTATCCAAGGTTGAATTGCTAAAAAATTGCCACAGATTTATATGAGATACACTGAAAGCACATCGTTTTAAACTCAAATTTAAATCTATAAACCACAAGTTAAAAGCATCTCTTTACCTAAAAATAAAAGTCCCAATTATCAATTTCAAAAACTGATAATTGGGACTTTAAAAAAGAGATTTCTATTATTTACCTAGTAAAAGCAATTCGGAAACCACTACTTCCGTAACATAACGCTTCTCTCCATTTTTATCATCATAAGAACGATGCGTTAACTTACCTTCAATGGCAATTTCTTTTCCTTTAGTAACATACTTTTCAATTAGCTCTGCGGTTTTCCCCCAAGCAATAAGTCTATGCCATTGGGTTTCTTCGACTTTTTCCCCTTTGTCATTTTTATAACTCTCATTTGTGGCTAATGTAAAATTGGCTAATTTTTTCCCTCCATCAAAATTTTTGATTTCTGGGTCATTTCCTAAGTGTCCAATTAACTGTACTTTGTTTCTTAATGCATTCATGGCGTATAAATATTAAATGTTAATAAAAATGTTTGAATCCTTCGTTCAAATCAACAGGACAAAGATGCGACAGCTTACAAAACATATTCGGTTACTACTCAATTACTTTCGGTTGTAAATATTTGTAAACGTTTGTAAATGGATAACATTTTTAGTATATTGGCTAAAAATAAAAATAAACATGCAAGCAGAAATCAACAAAGTTGAACTACGAAATTTAAAAATTGAAGACTATAAAGAACTGAAAAAATCCATGATGGAATCCTATCCAGAAATGGCAGATAATTATTGGAACGAATCAGAAGTAAAAAAATTATTAAAAATATTCCCCGAAGGACAACTGGTTATCATAGTCGACGATATCGTTGTTGGTTCTGCATTATCATTAATTGTCCCAGAAGATTTAGTAGAGAAAAATCATGATTATGCTACAATAACAGGGAATTATACTTTTTCAACCCATACCTATAAAGGAGAAGTATTGTATGGAATCGATGTTTTTGTGGATCCAAAGTACAGAGGGTTACGTCTAGGTCGTCGTTTGTATGATGCCCGAAAAGAAATTTGCGAACAACTGAATCTAAAATCAATAGTATTTGCGGGCCGAATTCCGAATTACGGGAAATACGCAACCGAATTAACGCCAAAAGCCTATATTGACAAGGTAAAAAGAAAAGAAATCCATGATCCTGTGCTATCCTTTCAATTAAGTAATGATTTTCACGTGATGCGAATCATTAAAAATTATTTGGAAGGAGATAGAAAATCTAAGGAATTTGCCGTTTTATTAGAATGGAACAACATCTATTATGATGAAAGCCCAAAAATAATTAATACCGAAAAAACCGTCATCCGTTTGGGATTGATTCAATGGCAAATGCGTCCACTGAAAGATTTAGAAGCTCTTTTTGAACAATCAGAATTCTTTATTGATGCTGTATCGGGTTATGGTAGTGATTTTGCAGTATTCCCCGAGTTATTTATCGCACCACTTATGGCTGATTATAATCATTTATCAGAAGCCGATGCCATACGGGAACTAGCCAAATATGCTGAACCTATCAGAAAACGTTTTCAAGAACTAGCAATCGCTTACAATATCAACATCATCACAGGTAGTATGCCCAATTTAGTGGATGGAGTTTTATACAATTCTGGTTTTTTATGCAAAAGAGACGGTACTTATGAAACCTACACTAAAATTCACATCACCCCAAACGAAGTATTTCATTGGGGAATCACCGGTGGAAATACCATTCAAACATTTGATACTGATTGCGGAAAAATAGGTATCATGATTTGTTACGATGTGGAATTCCCTGAATTATCAAGATTGATGTGCGATGAAGGCATGAATATTCTCTTTGTACCCTTCTTAACCGACACACAAAATGGATACACCCGAGTAAAACATTGTGCACAAGCAAGAGCTATAGAGAACGAATGTTATGTTGCCATTGCAGGTTGCGTAGGGAATTTACCAAAAGTAAACAACATGGATATACAGTACGCTCAAACTGCTGTATTCACACCATCAGACTTTGCTTTTCCAAGCAACGGAATTAAAGCCGAAACGACTCCTAATACCGAAATGACATTAATAGTTGATGTCGATTTGGATTTACTAAAAGAACTCCACGAACATGGAAGTGTCAAAATCTTAAAAGACCGTCGACATGATTTATATAAAATTAAAAAACTAAAAAGCTAAATATGAAAAACTGTTTAGAATGTGGTGAAAAAATAGTCGGCCGCGAAGACAAAAAGTTTTGTAGCGATGGCTGTCGTAATGCTTATAACAATAAAATAAACAAAGACAGTAATAACTATATGCGCAACATCAACAACAAATTGCGTAAAAATTACCGTATTCTTTCAGGACTAAATACAGATGGAAAATCAAAAACTACAAAAACCAAATTATTGAGTTTGGGTTTTGATTTTGATTTTTTTACCAATATTTTGAAAACAAAAACTGGAAACACCTACTACTTTTTGTACGACCAAGGCTATATGCTTTTAGAGAATGATTTTTATATGTTAGTTAAAAAAGACATTTAATGCCTCAAATCCATTATCATGAATAAAAAGTATTCCTCCCTTTTTGCAGTCTTATTTCTATTAGCTATAATAGGATTGAGCTATTTTAGTATGATGCCAAATTTGGGTATAGATTCTGAAATTCCATTAAATGAATTTTCAACTAAAAGAGCTTTTACAAAAGTAGAAGCTATTTCGAAACAACCTCATTATGTTAGTTCAAAAAACCATGGAAAAGTTGCCAAATACCTACAACAAGAACTTCGTAAACTTGGATTAGAAACAAGTTTACAAGAAGGTTACACCCTAACTGATTGGGGAAACTTGGTTTATTCCAAAAATATTTTAACCCGAATAAAAGGAACTCAAAACTCCAAAGCTTTATTGTTACTTACCCACTATGATAGCGCACCACATTCAGCTTCATACGGCGCTAGTGATGCAGGTTCGGGCGTAGCCACTATTTTAGAGAGCGTTCGTGCTTTTTTACATGCCAAAAAACCACTCAAAAACGACATTATTATTCTGTTTTCGGATGCTGAGGAACTAGGATTGAATGGAGCCGCACTTTTTGTAACTAAACACCCATGGGCAAAAAAAATTGGACTTGCATTAAATTTTGAAGCAAGAGGAACTTCTGGCCCTAGTTATATGTTGATGGAAACAAACAAAGGAAATGCGGGCATGGTTAATGAATTTGCCAATGCCGAAGTTCCTTTTCCTGTATCCAATTCGTTAATGTATAGCATTTACAAAATGTTGCCAAACGACACCGACCTAACCGTTTTTAGAGAAAAAGGAAATATTCAAGGATACAATTTTGCATTTATTGACGATCATTACAATTATCATACAGCACAAGATGACAGTCAACATTTGAGTAAAAATAGTTTAGCCCATCAAGGATCTTATTTGGTAGCACTGTTAAATTATTTTTCGAATGCTGATTTGAATGCTACCCAATCTACTCAAGACGAAGTTTATTTTACCGTTCCCTTTGCGTTCATTCATTATCCTTTTGATTGGGTACAACCGATGCTTTACATTGCCATCGGACTTTTTCTAATCATTGTTTTTTTCGGTATTGCCAAACGTATTTTGGATTTTAAAACTGTTATCAAAGGATTTATTCCTTTTCTAATCGCTTTACTATTATCTGGACTTGTTACTTTTTTTTCATGGAAATTACTCCTTATAGTATATCCTCAATACAATGATTTACTGAATGGATTTACCTATAATGGCCATGATTATATAGTTGCTTTTGTGTTTTTGACTTTGGCAATTGCTATGAGTTCATACCATTTCTTTTCGGCAAAAAAAATTACGATGAGTAATTATGTTGCTCCTCTTTTCTTTTGGTTGCTCATAAACAGCGGGATTGCATTCCTTCTAGAAGGGGCAGGTTTCTTTATTATTCCGCTCTATTTTGGACTCATCCTATTCAGTTTTTTTATCATTACCCAAAAAACCAATCGAGCACTCAGTTTAATAATGTGTATTCCCGCTTTATTTATTATTGCCCCTTTTATTTATATGTTTCCCGTTGGTCTGGGATTAAAAATGCTCTTTGGAAGTGCAATTCTCTCTGTATTAACATTTGGTTTAATTTTTCCAGTTTTTGGAACTTTTGCCAAAAAAGGACAATGGGCATTGGTTTTTATATTGATTAATATTGGCTTTTTTGCAAAAGCACATTATTATTCTGGATATGAAAAAGGAAAAGCCAAATCTAACAGCTTAGTTTATCTCTATGATGTGAATATTCAAAAAGCCTATTGGCTCACTTATGACAAAAATCTAGATGAATGGACAAAAACCTATCTAGGTAACGACCCTAAAAAAGCCAATGTAGAAAACGAAATTCCGTTGTTTAGCAAATACAACACTGCCTTTACTTATACTGCAGAAGCTCCACTAAAAACAATTGCTCCCGCTACAATTACTTTTTTGAAAGATAGTATTACAGGGAATTTACGCCATCTAAAAATTAAAATCACGCCAAATCGAACGGTGAACCGTTATGATATATTTGCCAACGAAAAAATGGATTTCTATCATTTCAAAGCCAACGGAGTTAGTCAGCTCGAACAGACAAGTAATAAGATGCATCGCAACGGAAAAAAAATCCTTAGCTATTATCTTGTCAACAACCAACCACTCGAAATGGAATTCACGCTTAATCGGGCAGCGGTTTTTGATATGCAACTACTCGAAAGTTCTTTCGATTTGATGAACAATCCTTTATTTCAAATGATTCCTAGAGCCTCATGGATGATGCCTACTCCTTTTGTACTGACCGATGTGATTTGTACCAAACAAACCATAACACCCAAAATTGTATCAATCGAAACACCACAACTTTAAAACCCTAACGTATTTGAATTAAATAATCTTCTTAAAATCCAAAAAAATGAAAAAAAGAAACTTAAAACCAATCATCATACTAATAGGATTTACAATGTTATTTGCGTGCAATCAATCTAAATCAAAAAATGAAACTACAGAAATTGATATAAAGGCTGACACGATTGAAAACAATTCTGATATTGAGATAAATCAAAACAAAACTGAAGAAACTTTCAAACAAATTAACTCAAAAACAGTTGACAAACTCAATAGCGAAATCGATTTGAAAAAAATCAAGTCTGAAGAAGAAATAATGGCCATTTATCGACCTAAAAGCCTTGAATCAGAAGGGGACTATCAATACAATATCACTAAAAAAAATACGGATTCTGGCACTATAGAAGTCACACTCATAGAAACTGGCATAATGGATGATTCGCAAGCAGGACAAAAAGTAATAATGATGTTAGAAAAAACAAAAGACGGATACACCATTCTTTCCATTAAAGAAAATTACTGCTGTTGGAAAGATAGAGGACATGAAAATTGGAATGCCGAATTATGTCGTTAAATTTTAAATGTGTCATTTTATTAAACTTATAATTCCGAGCAATCGGGTTTTTTGAAGCTACAAAAGAGAATATTGATTTTATGCCAAAACAAGTTTACAAATCAATTTCAGCAATAAATAATAAAACTGTAAAGTTTCTAAAAACGACATTAAAAGCGATTGAAAAAGA
>JAHEBK010000363.1 GCA_024642295.1 Flavobacterium sp.
AAAATAGATATTTCCATTCATCTCTGAGGTGATTTCTTTTTTTAATATATAGTCATCCATACTAGTCAAAAATTTGATTCGCATTAAATTAACTGGTGAACTTTTCAGGTCTTCGATACTTCCTTTGATAAACATAAAAGTACCAATAGAAACTCGATTATCAAACCCTTTGTCATCACGAATTAAGCTGCCACAACTTTCTTTGTCAAGGTGTATAAGTGTGATTATTTTTCCGTTTTGTAATTGTAAATACAGTTTGGAATTTTTATCAAAACAGTTGGCTGGTACGAAATCCTTACTTTTTTGAATCATTTGTAAATTTAATATAGGAAAACCATTATTGGAAGATAACGAGCAAAAAATATAACTTGATTTACCAGCAAAATTTTTCTCAGAGACTAGGTATTCCTTTGTTAGTTTAAAAGTTCCAATAGAATCTTTGACATTAGTACTATATTCACAATCATTTTGTGAAAAAGCATAAAATGAAACTAGGAATAAAAAAGCAATAAGAGTATTTTTCATTGGTTTGTTTTAATGTATTTTGTTGCAAATTAATACTATTTTATCATTGTTTTCAAGAGTTGTAAAAAAATAATAAGCATTTCCTCCATCTTTAATTTTCCACTTCTTTCGGATCTGTTCTACGGTTTCAGGGAAATTACGTGTGGTAATGTTGGCTTTTCCACTTTGTAGTTGAGTTTTCATTTCGGTTTTTGAATAAGGAATCGATTTTTCAATTTCAAAAACACGACCTGGAAAGTCGATTAACTCGTGTGATGTATATAGATGGGAATGTTTATGAAGTTTATCTAATTTAAATTGCTTAGCAACTTCATTGAAACCTCCTGATTTCATAATAGCACTGTTGGGTTCGTACAAATATTTTTTTGGAGTACCAAAATGTGGTAGTTCATCGTTGTTGTCTAAAACAAAATCAAAATATTCAATCTTATCTTTAGTAATATTGGCTGTTTTAATGCTGATATTATCTTCATATCCTTGGTGTATTTCCCATAGTAATTCTTTGACATCATTTTCAAGAGCAATGATATGAATGGTTTTTACATTTATTAATTCCGTTAAACCAGAGCTAATATCTAATAAAGGTGCTGTTTTAATTAGGACTTTATTGGAATAATTGAAATAAAAATTAAGGTTTTCAGGAACATTGGGTAAACAATCTTGAAGCATGAATACTTTACCTTTAGCATCATTCCTTCGAGAAGGATCAATATATATCCAATCCCATTTTTGATTCAGTTCTTTTAAAGTTTCTGTACTGTCTCCTTCGTAACAATCAATGTTAGATGCTTTTAGTTGTACCAAATTATGTTTGACAATTGATGACAGTTCACCATTTATTTCACAATGCGCTACGTTCTTGATTTTTTTTGCAAAATAAAAATCATCTATCCCGAAACCGCCTGTAAGGTCAATTAAACTTTCACCAAAAATAAGACTCGATTTGAATAAAGCTGTTTTTTCGGATGAAGTTTGTTCAATGGAAATCTTCGTAGGATAAATGATGTTATTGGTTTGAAACCAATGAGGTAATTTATCCTTTGCTTTCGTTTTGGCTTCAATTTGCTTCAAAATTTCTATCCATTCTATTTCAGGAAAAGGATTTTTTTGGAGTGCCAATTGAGAAAGTGAAACACCAATATTTTGGTTTATAAAATCTTGAATTTTAGGTTCTAAAATAGGAATGTTCAATTCTAAATATTTTCGGTTAAAACGGATACAATTTTATTGTTTGGAAAAAATTCTTTGGCAATCACTTTTAGGATCGTATAAATAGGAATCGCTACGACCATTCCGAAAACACCAAAAGTAATGCCGCTGACAAGTATAACCAAAAATATTTCCAATGGATGTGAATTAACACTTTTTGAAAAAATAATAGGTTGGTTGATATTATTGTCAATGACTTGAACAATTAAAAATCCAATCACCACATAAATTGTTGTAGGAAGCATTTCGGTTCTAAAATCAGTGCCAATACCGCCAATTAGAGTTAGTAAAGCCGCTAATGCTGTCCCGATAATTGGGCCAATATAAGGAATGACATTCAGCAAAGCACATAAAAAGGCAATAACAAATGCATTTTTTGAGCCAAAAATCAATAATACAATTAGGTAGAGAATAAATACGGCCGTGAGTTGTATCAATAATCCAATAAAATAGCGGGTCAGCAATTGGTTGATTTTTTCAATTGAGTTTAAGATTTTATCTTCATTTTCGTCAGGTAGAATCATTTTAGCTTTATCTTTAAAAATCAATTGGTCTTTTAAAAAGAAAAAAGTAATAAAAAAAACGGAAGCAATTCCCATTCCAAAACCAGCAATCAAATTTAATATGGAGTTAATAAAATCGGTAAAATAATTATAGTTGATTTTGGAAGATAAATTAGATTGTTTTAGTATTTCTTCTAAATCGATAATGTTGATGTTGAAATAATTCTCAATGTTTTTTTCAAGAATAAAAAACTGATTTTCAAGTAAATTAGTATCTAGAAGCGATAGGT
>JAHEBK010000364.1 GCA_024642295.1 Flavobacterium sp.
AACACCTAATAAAATTAAACCCAAATGAATCGCGGAAGTCCCCGAATGCAATGCAGCAACAAATGACTTTGGACCTAAATACTGTTCTAATTCCTCTTCGAAGGCATCTACCTGCTCTCCTCCAGTAGAAATCGAATTTTGCAACAAAGCTTCCTGAATATACTGGAATTCGGTACCACTTTGATGAGGGGAAGATAAATATATAGGTGATTTACTCATTGATTTCCCATGTTGTTTTTTCATAACGCACGTCATCTTCATTAACCCTGCTCAAAGGCAAAGTAGAAAATGAAATTAACTTGGATCCTTTTTCCAAAGTAACAATTGCATTGGCATAACCCGCAGGAATATGCAAAACCTGAGATTCAGAAGCTTTTAATATAACCGTTTCAACCTTTAAATCCTTCGAAGGATTTTCCCAATTATCTATTGCTACAAAACCAATTTTAAAAGAACCCGACACACAGTAAAAATTTTTACAATCCAACTTATGTCCTTGCCAAGCTCTAATGGGATTTTCATCTGAATTACTAATCACATAAAAACGTTCAATGCCTTTAAATGTAAAATCATTTACAAAAGCTACCGAACCACGATGGTCTTCAAAACGATTTCCATCAATCACCTTAACTTTCATATTTTTATTTTTAATTGAATATAATTGGATAGATGTCATTATGTATTACCAGGCTAAGCTTGAAGCCTTTTTAACAAATAAAACTTAACCGTATACAAGGCAAAAAGCGGCAAAACCACCATTATCATTATACTCCAATCTGGAATGCGTTGGTACCCCCAAAAAACAAAAAAAGAAACTGCAATTTGTAAAACTGCATACAGTGCCGCCACCAAACGATGGTCTAATTGGTATTCATTACATAAAATTTGATAAAAATGCCATCGGTGTGCTTCGGACAATTTTTCTCGCATTTGAATTCGGTGAAAGACAGTACTACTCGTTTCCACCCCATAAACCACTAAAAACAAAATCCAAATGATAGAATTAGTAGCCAAAAACAATTGCAACATCAGATATACAATCCAAAAAGCTACGGCTATACTACCAATATCACCGGCAAAACATTTGGCTTTTTTTCTATAATTAAAAATCAAAAAGACAAAGGAAGCAATCATGGGATAGATAATGAAATCTGAATCTACAAATAGCTGAATATTTTCATTTACATACCACAAAGACCCCAGGACGGCCAAGGTATAGAGGCCTGTAATACCGTTAATCCCATCCATAAAATTGTAGGCATTGATAGTCCCTATAAAGAAAAAATAGGCAAACAAAATCCCATACCAAGGCAACAGACTGTAAATATCAATTTCCACAAACAGAAGTGAGATAGCCAATACATGGGTAAAAAAGCGAATTTTGGTAGATAAGCTTTGAATATCATCCCAAAAACTAACCAAACTAACGAGGCTGATTCCAATAAAAAACAAATAATTATCTTGGAAATGTTGGGCAAAATACAACAAGGCCGCAAACCAAAAAATGATACCTCCACCACGCAAGGTAATTTCCGTATGTGCACTTCGGTGATTGGGTTTGTCAATAATATTGTAGCGGTCTGCTATTTTAAAAAAGAACAGCTCCATTACTAATAAGAGTGTAAAAACGACTAAATATATCATGTATTAACTTTATAGTATTAAATATTGGGACTAATTAATTTATCAGTAATGGGGGTATTTTGTGAAAAATGCAATATAAAGTAATGTCAGGTATAACCAATACTTCTCGATACATTTTGATTTATTCAAAACCCTACTCTCATTCTAAACCCTTCAAATCAAAACACTCGAAGTGACGTTCTTATCGACTTTATGTGCACCGTCAGTTCGAGTGAGGGTTTACCGTAGTCCCGACGCAAAACCTCGTATTGAGAACCCCGTCAGTTCGAGTGAGGGTTTGCTGAAACGATAGTGAAAGTAAACCATCGTATCGAGAACCGAGAACTTCCCAACTCTAAATCTATTTATGATCATCTAAAAAAGACTCAAAAATACTCATGTGCAAATTGACAAAATCCTTTTGATCAAATTCTGCTTCTGCTTTTTTTCTAGAGTATTCCCCCATTCGCTTTCTATCTTCGGGCGAATTAATTAATTTCTCAATGGCATCAGCCAACTCTTTGACTGATTTAACAGGCACTTTATAACCATTCAAACCTTCTTCAACACATTCTTTACAACCATTGGCATCTGTTGTAACAATCGGTTTTCCCATGGCACAGGCTTCAATTAAAACAGTAGGCATACCTTCTCTATAGGAAGGTAAAACTACAATATCAGCATCTTGATAAACTTCAACCATATTCTCTTGAAAACCTATCCATTCTAGATATCCTTCCGTATTTATTCCTTCCAAATAGGATTGTGGAATTCCCTCTTTATTGTCTAAATCGACCATACCACACAATTGAAAAAATACTTTTCCAAAATACTTGCTTTTTAATAATTGAGTGACTTCAATAAATTCCTTTACCCCTTTGTCCCATAGCATTCGTGT
>JAHEBK010000365.1 GCA_024642295.1 Flavobacterium sp.
TTAAAAAATATTATTTTGGGCTGTCGGTTTTGGGCTTAGAACTTTTTGACTTTGAAAGTTCGTCATCAAAAAGCATGCGAACCGAGGGCGTATAATCATCGTCGTATTGCCCTGTTTTTACTGCCATAATAAAAGCAATAAAAAAAGCAACAGCAACTACTATACTGATGGAGATTAATAAATAAATGACACTCATACCTAAATTTTATGGAACAAAATTAAGTTTAGTGTTCTGGGTATTCTATGATATTTATCATACTTTGAATTTTCTTATAAATAAAAAGTCTAAATACAAAACTTACAATACTAATACCTTAAATTTGCGCCTTCATTAAAATCTTATAGTAACTTAAAAAATAAAAGCATGAACAATCAATTAACTATCACAGCCAGGATTTTAGCAAAAGAAGAAAAAAGAGAATTGGTTAAGTCAGAATTACTTAAACTGATCAAACCAACACAAAAAGAAGAAGGGTGTATCAATTATGATTTACATCAAGACAATGAAAATCTAAACTTATTCTTTTTTTATGAAAACTGGGTAAGCCGTGAATTATGGCAAAAACACATGGAGAATACTCATATAGCAGCATACATCAAAGCAACAGATGATGCAGTAGAAGAATTTACTTTAAACGAAATGAGTCCATTATCTTAAAAATATGATGCTTAGCAAAATTACGGGAGTTATGTATCCGAATATAAAAGTTGAGATAGTATACTTAAAAAACTGATTTCCGAATCAAACGCGCAAACAGCTGGTAACCGAGACCCTTTCTAATAATATTTAAAAAATTAGCATCAAAACCAATGGTATATCTTTTAAAATTAGGCGGTGGATTTTGAGCAATTTCAAACAATTGTTCCACAATAGTTTGTTTTAAATCGGTGTTTTTCTTAGTTTTTTTCTCTAAAATAGCATCAATTTTTTCCATCAACTCCATATAGGAAGGAATAGCTGATTCTGCGCTTTTGACAACATTTTTTTGGAAATTAGAAGGTGTATTTCCAAACTGTACTGTCGCCACACTAATATTAAAATCTTTAAGTTCATAGGACATACATTCTGAGAAACTTTCTACTGCATGTTTTGTAGAATGATAAAAACTCCCCAAAGGCAAATTAACTAAACCAGCTATGGAAGTAATATTGATAAATTGCCCTTTTTTCTGCTTTCTGAAAACCGGTATAAAAGCACGACACACTTTTACCACTCCTAACCAGTTTACATCAACAATAGCTTCTATTTGAGAATCTTGTGCTAGCTCAACAAAACTTCTGTATCCTATGCCTGCATTATTGATTACCAAATCTATCGTTTGATATTGAGCTAAAATTTGTTTTTTACAATTTACAATACTTTCAGTTGAAGTCACATCAAGTTCATAACATACAATGCCATTTATTTTTGACAATTCTTTGTCTTTTTCAAGAGAAAGCATTGTAGCTATTACATTCCAACCGTTTTTAGCAAAATGTAAAGCGATTGCTTTTCCTATTCCTCCGCATGCTCCTGTTATGACAACTGTCTTCAATATATCTAATTTAATTTCGTAAAATATTTTAATACAGAACGACCTCATTAGAGGTCGTTCTGTTTTGGTTTCTTCTATCACAAAGATATTAATTAATCCGTGTTTTCGGTATATTTATAAGCGTCAATTACTTTTTTGACTAATTTATGTCGTACAATATCTTTGTCATCAAGATAGATAATCCCTATACCTTCAATATCTTTCAAAACCAATAATGCCTCTTTAAGTCCTGAAATGGTTCTTCTTGGCAAATCAACTTGTCCTGGATCTCCTGTAATCATGAATTTAGCACTTTTTCCCATACGGGTCAAAAACATTTTCATTTGAGAATGCGTTGTGTTTTGAGCTTCATCCAAAATAACAAAAGCACTATCCAGAGTACGTCCACGCATAAAGGCCAAAGGTGCAATTTGAATGATTCCTTTGGTAATATAATCTTCTAATTTTTCATTCGGAATCATATCACGCAACGCATCATAAAGCGGTTGCATATACGGATCAAGTTTTTCTTTCATATCCCCTGGTAAAAAACCAAGATTTTCTCCAGCTTCCACTGCAGGACGCGTCAAAATGATTCGTTTTACTTGCTTTTCTTTCAATGCTTTTACGGCCATAGCAACACCTGTATAGGTTTTCCCTGTTCCAGCGGGTCCTACTGCAAATACCATGTCGTTTTTATTGATTGTATCGACTAATAATTGCTGATTAGGAGTCATTGGTTTAATCATTTTGCCTCCTACTCCATGCACTAAAATTTTATCATTAATGGTTGTCTTTCTATCTTCCTCACCATCTCCCATAATAACTCGCTCAATCACATTATCATCAATATTATTATACCTTGAAAAATGCAACATCAAGCGCTGAAATCTTTTTTCGAATTCATCTAAGATTTCTTTTTCTCCAAAAGCCTTCAACGTTGTGCCTCTAGCAACAATTTTTAGTTTCGGGTAGTATTTCTTAATAATTTCAAGAT
>JAHEBK010000366.1 GCA_024642295.1 Flavobacterium sp.
AACACCCTTATTTTCAACGCTTGCGCCGAATTACACAAATGGGCTTGTCATATTTAGTTTATCCAGGTGCTAATCACACCCGTTTTCATCATGCTTTAGGTTGCATGCACTTGATGCAAAAAGCAGTCGATGTGCTACGTTTTAAAGGAATTTCAATATCTGAGGACGAAGAAAATGCCTTGTATATTGCCATTTTACTACATGATATTGGTCATGGTCCATTTTCACATACGATGGAAAAAAGTATTGTTGAAGACGTGCATCACGAACAAATCTCCTTGTTATTTATGGAGCAATTGAATATTCAATTTAATGGTGAATTAGGTTTGGCTATCCAAGTGTTTAAAGGAGAATACCATCGAAAGTTTATGTTACAGTTGATTTCGAGTCAATTGGATATGGACCGAATGGATTATTTAAAAAGAGACAGTTTTTACTCCGGAGTTGCCGAAGGAAATGTGAACTCGGAACGACTGATTCAGATGATGAATGTAGTGGATGATGTTTTGGTGATTGAAGAAAAAGGAATATATTCTGTTGAAAAATTTTTAATGTCAAGACGATTGATGTATTGGCAAGCGTATTTGCATAAAACCAGTTTGGTTGCCGAATTGATTTTAACCAAAATTTTAAAAAGAGCCAAAGAATTAACAAGCAAAGGAATTCTCTTGACTTGTAGTGAACCCTTGAAATTTTTTATGCAAAATAAAATTTCATTAGAAACTTTTGATGCTACCAATTTGGATTTGTTTTCGCAACTGGATGATTTTGATATTATTAGCGCCTTGAAATCTTGGCAAAATAATGAGGATTATATTTTGTCTTCTTTGAGTAAAATGATTATTAATCGTGATTTATTAAAAATTAAATTATCGAGTGATAAACCTACAATTGGTGATTTGGAGGAATTGAAAGAGAAATTTGCACAAGAGAATAACCTTGGTGTACAAGAAGCTAATTATTTTATTTTCAAGGGAAAAATAAAAAATCAAGCCTACAGCAAAGAAGCAGAGCCTATTCGAATCATGAAAAAAGATCGTTCTGTTGAGGATGTTTTTGAATCTCCAGACCAACTGAATTTAAAATCTTTATCAAAATCAGTAACTAAATACTATATTTGTTTCCCAAAACAACTCGAACAAATAAAGATTTAACATCAATTTTTTTATATTTTTGTCGAAATGAAAGGCGATAATCATTTTTTTTAAAAAGCATCAATGAATTTCAATCATAGAAATTCATTTTGAAAGTTTAAAAAAAATAATTTAAACAAGATGAAATTTACAGCAGAACAAATAGCGGGAATTTTAGAAGGAGAAGTAGTTGGTAATCCTAATGCTGAAGTTTTTCAATTATCTAAAATTGAAGAAGGGAAAGACGGTTCGTTGACTTTTTTATCAAATCCAAAATACAATAACTACATTTATACTACTGAGGCCTCAATAACCATTGTAAATAAAACCTTTGTACCAGAATCTGAAATTAAGACTACATTAATAAAAGTTGAAGATGCTTATTTATCCTTTTCAAAATTATTAGAATTTTATGATCAAGTTAAAGGTCAAAAAAATGGAATAGAACAACCTTCAGTTATTTCTGAAAATGTTACTTATGGTGAAAATTTCTATTTAGGAAGTTTTTCTTACATCGGTACCAATGTTCAAATTGGCGATAATGTGAAAATTTATCCAAACTGTTTCATAGGTGACAATGTAAAAATAGGGCACAATGTAACTTTCTTTTCAGGAGCTAAAATCTATTCGGAATCCATTATAGGAAATAATTGTACAATTCATTCTGGGACTATTATAGGTTCAGATGGTTTTGGTTTTGCACCAAATTCCGATGGTACTTTCAAAAAAATTCCACAAATAGGAAATGTAATCATTGAAGATAATGTAGATATTGGTTCTTGTACAACTATTGACAGGGCTACTATGGGCTCGACAATCATTCGAAAAGGAGTTAAGTTAGACAACCAAATTCAGATTGCACACAACGTTGAAATTGGTGAAAATACTGTAATTGCTGCACAAACTGGAATTGCAGGTTCTACTAAAATAGGGAAGAACGGCATGATAGGTGGTCAAGTAGGTGTTGCAGGTCACTTGACAATAGGAGATCATGTTCGTATTCAAGCGCAATCGGGTGTTGGACGTAATATAAAGGATAACGAAATATTACAAGGAAGTCCCACTTTTGGATACAATGATTTTAGTAAATCGTATGTTCATTTTAAGAACTTACCCAAGATAATTACAGAAATAGAAGAGTTAAAGAAACAAATATTAAATACAAAAAACGGAAACAATGGTTAAACAGAAAACCATCAAAACAGAAGTATCGCTAACTGGAGTTGGATTGCATACAGGTAAAGAAGTAAAAATGACTTTTAAACCTGCCCCAGTAAATAATGGTTTTACTTTTGTTAGAGTTGACTTAGAAGGGCACCCTGTTGTTGAAGCAGATGCAAATTATGTTGTGAATACACAAAGAGGTACTAATTTAG
>JAHEBK010000049.1 GCA_024642295.1 Flavobacterium sp.
ACAACAATCCAAAACCTAGGAATCTCCAATGTTGACTTTTGCTTTCAAAACGCAATTGTAATCCAACAGATGTTAGTGCTAAAGGAGCCATCACACTGCCCAAGCCTTTTAAAACCATTTGGAATCCATTATTTAATTCTATTGAAAACACATTCAAGAAACATGCAACAATAAAAAAAACAAAAGGTGGGAACTTAAACATTCTAACCAACATTTGAATAGGTTTCAAATTATCTTTTGAAAAATAAGTTGCTATAAAAATCCCCAAGGTTGATAGCACGACAACCGTACCAGGCTGATCAAATAAAATAGCCATTTTTAATCCTTGTTCGCCATAAAGAGCACTAATAATTGGATACCCTAAAAAAGAAGTATTTCCTAGTCCCCCGGTAAGCACTAAACAACCAATTAATTTATTAGACCATCCCCATTTTTTTCCTAAAAAATAAAACACTGCAAAAGCAACAACAAAACCAACCCATGCTCCTCCAATGGGGTATAATAATTCATTACTCCATTCTAGCTTTGGAATATAATACAAAACAATAGCGGGTAAACAAATGGTTACCACAATTTTATTAAGTATTTTATAAGTATCTGCTATAGGAAACCTTCTTATATTTTGCAATACAATTCCTAACAGTAAAAAAGCAAAAATGATACTAATATTAATCATAAAATATAATTTAAAAACAAAATAGAAAACATTCTAAAAAAAAAGTGTAATTCATACAAAAACGAATCACACCTTCATATTATTAGTTTAAAGTTTGACACTACATCATTTATTTGCCAAAATCTTTTTATTGATTGCTTTTACCAATGCTGGTCCTTCGTAAATGAAACCAGTATACAATTGTACTAAACTCGCTCCTGCTTCTAGTTTTTCGATAGCATCTTCGGCAGTATGAATTCCACCTACACCAATGATAGGAAACGATTTATTACTTTTTTGAGATAAAAAACGAATCACTTCAGTAGAACGCTTGGTTAATGGTTTTCCTGACAACCCACCCATTTCGATTTTGTTCTCTGATTGTAGACCTTCTCTTGAAATAGTGGTATTGGTCGCGATAACACCCGCAATCTTAGTTTCGTTTACAATATCAATAATATCCAGCAATTGCTCATCTGTCAAATCGGGAGCAATTTTTAACAAAATTGGTTTTTGCTTTGGCTTAGCCAAATTCTTATTTTGAAGCGTTTGCAACAATTGTGTCAAAGGTTCTTTATCTTGTAACGCACGTAAATTAGGGGTATTGGGTGAACTCACATTCACTACAAAATAATCCACATAATCATATAAAGCATCAAAACATATTTCGTAATCCGAAGTTGCATCCTCATTTGGTGTTAGCTTATTTTTTCCAATATTTCCTCCAATAAGAACATCAGTATTTGATTTCAATCGTTCTACTGCTTCTTGAACACCACCGTTATTAAACCCCATTCGGTTAATAATAGCCGAATCTGCTTTCAAACGAAACAAACGTTTTTTTGGATTTCCCTCTTGCCCTTTTGGAGTCAAAGTTCCTATTTCAATGAAACCAAAACCAAAATTGGACAACTCCTTGTATAACTTTGCATCCTTATCAAAACCAGCGGCTAAGCCCACTGGATTTTTGAACTTTAAGCCAAAAACTTCTGTTTCTAAACGTTTATCATTTACTAGATAAAGAGACTTGTACAAACTACTAAAACCAGGTATTCTGGAAGTAAAACGAACCAGAGAAAAAGTAAAATAATGTACTTTCTCTGGATCAAAACAAAACAATAAGGGACGCAACAGTAACTTATACATAAATGTGTTTTTTAAGTGGTGCAAAAATAGCACTATATAGCCGAATAAGAAATAATTGGTGCCTATTTTTCAGGGCAAACGCATGAGTTTTAATAAATTTAAAAGTTGACACGAATTTAACGAATTTGCATCTTGTAAAATTTCACGAACTCAAAATATAATGAAAAATTAGTGCAATTAGATTTTTAAATCGCTAGAATTTGTGCAAAATAGTGTAATTCGTATCAGAAAAACTGGTGCTTTTGCCCTGGCCTATTTTTAAACTAATCAAATTTTATAAAATTTTTAGAATATTTGAAGTTCTTTTAAATCCAAACTTTCATTACTTTTAAACTAAAATCAACAACATGAATTTAAACATCTCTAAGAATTGGCATCAAAGACATCGCGAGAGCCTCAATTATGGCGGACGTATCGCTGATATGGTCGCCAAAGGAATGGGTTCTTGGCGTTTTATCATCATCCAAACCATTTTTGTCATCGCTTGGATGGGACTCAATATGGTCGCCTACGTTAAACATTGGGATGCTTATCCTTTTATTTTACTCAACCTCGTTTTTTCAACCCAAGCTGCTTATGCCGCTCCAATAATTATGATGGCGCAAAACCGCCAAAGCGAAAGAGATCGATTGCAAGCACAAGATGATTATAATACGAATAAAGAAGCTAAAATTGAGATAGAAGCTTTGGCAGCAAAACTAAACGCTATTGAAGTTGAAAAACTAGATAAAATCCTTAAAATACTTGAAGAAATGAAGTAATTAGATTAATCGCAAAGGGTGCGAATATTTTTCGAAAAGTTCTCAAACTTTACTGTAGCTGGAGATTAAAAAGATTTTAATGAATAATGATGCGAATCCTTCTTGACATCTAATTCATTATTTAACATTAAAATCTATGATTAACTATCTTAAGCAAAGCGACTTACCCACAAAGAAGAGCCTATGTATATCCTATGTGTTTTAAAAAAAACTCAGGATAAAATAACTAAAACCAAAACGTTTTCAACCGTATTTAAGATCAATAAACCTATCTTTGTTTTTCATAAAAAACTCAATCTATGCAACCTATTATAGACCGTTTCATTAGTTATGTAACGATAGACACTGAATCAGACTCATCCTCAAAAACAACACCTAGTACTGCAAAACAATGGGATTTAGCTAACAAATTAGTTGAAGATTTAAAAACCATAGGTATGCAAGATGTTACTATTGATGACAAAGCCTATATCATGGCAACTTTGCCTAGCAATGTGGAGCAAGAAGTACCTACCATCGGTTTTATTTCACATTTTGACACTTCACCTGATTTCATAGGAGCCAATGTAAAACCTCAAGTTGTATCAAATTATGATGGTAAAGACATTGTCCTAAATGCAGAAAAAAACATCATTTTATCACCAAGTTATTTCAAAGACTTATTACAATACAAAGGACAAACCTTAATCACTACTGATGGAACCACACTTTTGGGTGCTGATGACAAAGCTGGAATTACAGAGATTGTTACTGCAATGGAATACCTCATCAATCATCCTGAAATCAAACACGGCAAAATCAGAGTAGGCTTTACCCCAGATGAAGAGATTGGACGTGGCGCACACCATTTTGACGTGGCTAAATTTGGAGTTGAATGGGCTTATACTATGGACGGAAGTCAAATAGGCGAGCTAGAATATGAAAATTTTAATGCAGCTGGAGCCAAAATCACTTTCAAAGGAAAAAGCGTTCATCCAGGTTACGCCAAAGGAAAAATGATTAATTCCATGTTGATTGCCAATGATTTTATCAATGCCTTACCTAAAGACGAAACGCCACAGGAGACCAAAGGTTACGAAGGTTTTTTTCATGTTCATCATTTGAATGGTAGTATCGAAGAAACCACTTTGGAATTAATCATTAGAGACCACAGCAAGAAAAAATTCGAAAAAAGAAAAGCCTTAATCGAAAAAATAACTCGCAAAATCAATAAAAAATTTTCAAAACAGTTTGGAGAAGACATTGTTATTGCGGAGGTAAAAGACCAATATTACAACATGAAGGAAAAGGTAGTTCCTGTCAAACATATCGTTGATATTGCCGCCAAGGCCATGCGAGAAGTAAACGTAAAACCAATTATAAAACCCATTCGTGGAGGAACTGATGGTTGCCAACTTTCGTATATGGGATTGCCTTGTCCAAATATATTTGCTGGAGGACATAACTTTCACGGAAAATACGAATACGTACCTGTAGAAAGCATGCTAAAAGCAGTAGAAGTGATTGTCAAAATTGCTGAACTAACAGCATCACCAGATTATGGGCTTTAGTAATCAAAAATTACATTGAAAAATGAAGATATAAATCCCTAATTATAGATTACATTTAAAAAATCCACTTCCTCTTAAATTCCAATTGCAACAACAATGAAATCAATATAACTGGTTATAACCATATAGTTTTTAAATTTACTGGCATATAATGGTTAACGATTATCAGGTTGAGCTTAGTCGAAACCTCGTTCTGGGGCAGTAAATAATCTCGACTTCGCTCGATTTGACAAAATGCAAAACGGTAAATTTAATGACAAAATAGTATTACTTGTTTTAATTGATATTTTTTATACTTTTTAAAGTTTTATCCTTTTGTAATTCTTTCGAGATACTTTCGTGATACTTGTCAAAGATATTTGCAATAACAAAATTAATATCAATTAAAACAAAAAATCATGAAAAGAATTTTTATTGGAATTTTCGCATTAGCATTGACAACTATCACAACTGTTTCTTGTGATAAAGACACAGAAACAGTAACTGTACAAGTTGACACAACAAGACCAGTAGGAGCTTTTACTGCTTCAAAAACAGGGACACTTACAGCCCAAAATGGAACACCAACTCAAGGAAAAATAGAAATTGGTAAAGACACAGAAAACAGCACTTTTGTACATTTAGGATCTGACTTTAAAACAGAATTAGGTACAGGTACTGCTACTGTTTATTTGTCAAAAACAGCTACTTTCACTGCAAGTCCTGGTACAGGAAACCCAGACCTGAAATTAGTAGGTGTTGTGAGTGCAAACGGTGAAGCATATTATAAATTAAGTGGAGCTGCTCCTGCTGGATTAGACTATGTAATAATATGGTGTGGTTCTGCAAATATTCCTTTTGGAAACGGACTATTAAAATAATTGGTTGAATTTTTCTTAAGTAGAAGGCATTGATACTTTATCAATGTCTTTTGCTTTAATAAAAAAATGAAAAAAATGAAAAATCATATTTATATATTTCTGACATTATCTATATTCTTCTCTATCAATACAAATGCACAAAGCGGCTGGACAAAAGCCAAAAATACGTATTTTCTAAAATTAGAATACAGCAGCTATAAATCGACCGATTTTAGGAATAATATTGGTACGAGCTTAAAAACGAGTGAATTTTCACAAAACGCAACTTCAATCTATGCTGAATATGGGATTTCTGATCGTCTAACTGCTATTTCATCTATACCATTATACAAACAAAACAGTTATGAAACCACTAATAAAGTTAGTGGATTTGGAGACATAAGATTAGAATTAAAATATGCCTTGTTAAAAGATAAATTTCCTCTATCAATTGCTATTGCTCCTGAGATTCCTTCTGGTAAAAAAGATCTTTTTGCTGTAAATAAAAATAATCCTCTCGAAATAATTAATTTACCTACAGGTGATGGCGAATTTAATATTTGGACAACTCTAGCAGTATCACATTCTTTTTCACCCTTAAATTTATATGCGAGTGCTTACAGTGCATTTAATTATAGAACAAAATATAAAGAAAGAGATTTTCAAAATCAATACCAAGCTGGTGTCGAAGTTGGCTACAAATTTATTGATAAATTATGGGTAAATACAAAACTATCCATTCAAACTGGAATAGGGAAAAATCCGGAAATTGCTGATTTCATTAGAGGTGATGGAACAAGCTATACAGGTGTCTCTCTCGGAGGAATGTACGAAGTAGGAAAGCACTTTGGCATTACAGCACAGTATTTTAATTCAAATAGTGCGATAGTAAAAGCTAAAAATATTTATGCAAACAACATACTTTCATTTGGGATTGTATATCAAAAAAAATAAACACTACTTTTGAGACAAATCAAAATATTTACTAATTAGCACCAAAAAAATAGACTATGAAACAGATTTTAATGATTGAAGATGACCCTTCTATTGTTGAACTTGCTACCATTCACCTTAAAGACATTCACTGTGAGGTAACAAAATCTCATTCTGGTTTTGAAGGACTACATTTGGCTACAACAGGAACTTATGATGTAATTATCTTAGATGTAATGCTTCCAGAAATTAATGGAATCGAAATTTGCAAACGCATTCGAGCAGAAAAAAACTTCACACCAATAATGATGCTTACTGCACGTAGTGAAGAAATAGACAAAATTATAGGTCTTGAAACTGGTGCAGATGATTATTTGACAAAACCTTTTAGTTTAAGAGAATTCATTGCCAGAGTGAAGGCATTAATACGTAGAACCGAAATGTTGACTCCTGAACCTGAAACTATTCCAGAAATTTTGCAATGCCAAAATCTAGTAATGAACACTACCAAAAGAAAGGTAACTCTTGATGAACAAAAAATTGAACTTACTCCAAAAGAATTTGATCTTCTCTTATTATTTATGTCAAACCCAGGGGTAAGTTATTCAAGAGAAACATTGCTTAATCAAGTTTGGGGGTATGAATTTTCTGGATATGAACATACCGTAAACTCACATATCAATCGCTTGAGAACCAAAATTGAAACAAATTTGACTACTCCAAAATACATACTAACTACTTGGGGAATTGGCTATCGATTTACCGAAGAATTGAAATAATTATGGGACAAAAAAATTACAATAGTTTATTTTGGAAGATTTCATTGGTTTTTTTTCTTCTACTAGCGACAGTAGGAATCGCATATGTTTATACCAGTCATACATCCTCAAAAGAATATTTAGAGGAAGTCAATCAAAGACTGAATCACGATACTGCCAAAAATATTATCGAGAACTCCACTCCTTTTTATAATGGCAAGGTAATTAAACCTGCTTTGGAAGAAATGTTTCATCACGTAATGGCGATTAATCCAAATCTTGAAGTTTATTTAGTTAATCCAAAAGGAAACATCATAGCTTGGTATCCCCCTGAAAAAAAAATACACAAAAACAAAATAGACCTACTTCCAATAAAGTCCTTCATTTCAGACAAAAGCAATAAATTAATTCGTGGCGACGACCCATTAAATCCAAGTTCAAAAAAAGTATTCTCGGCGCATCCATTAACGATGAATAATATGCTTTATGCATATATTTATGTAGTGCTTAATGGCGAGAAAAACCAAACTACATCTGATAATTTATTTACTAGCTATCTGTGGCAAATAAGTTACCGTACGATGGCTATAACTTTGTTTTTTACCTTTATCATAGGATTGTTTATTATTAGAATTATTACCAAAAACCATTCTATAATACTCAAGGTAATGCAACGATTTCGTGAAGGAGATTTAACCGCTCGTATTGCTATTGATAAAATTAGTAGCGAGAAACAACTTGGAGAAATGTTTAATGAAATGGCAGATATATTGACAAAAAATATTGAAAAATTGAAAGAAGTAGAAAATTTAAGACGGGAACTGATAGCCAATGTCTCTCATGATTTACGAACTCCAATAGCCATCATCAGAGGGTATCTTGAAACATTACAAATCAAGGAAAACAGTATTACTCCAGAAGACCGAAAACGCTATATTGATATGGTGCAAGAAAGCACCATTAAACTAGAAAAACTTATTAATGAACTTTTTGAACTTTCAAAACTAGAAGCCAACCAAATCAAACCAAATAAAGAACCTTTTATTATTAGTGAACTAGTCAATGACATTGGTACAAAATACCATATCATTGCACAAAATAAAAAAATCAAAATAGAAACCTTTTTATCAACCGAATTAGCACCAGTACTGGCTGATATTTCATTAATAGAAAGAGTCATTCAAAATTTACTAGACAACGCCATTAAATTCACTCCTGAAAATGGAAAAATTACATTAACCACAGAGAAATGTGTCAATAATACCGTGAAAATTACCATTAGTGATACTGGGATTGGAATACCTGAAAAAGATCAAGAACGCATTTTTGCTCGATATTACCGAGCAAATAATTATACTGACTTAAAAAACAGTACTGGTCTAGGTCTCGCCATTGCAAAAAAAATACTTGACTTGCACGATTCAACACTTGATTTAAAAAGCACAGAAAATATTGGAAGTTCTTTTATTTTTAAATTAAAATGCAGTACATAAAACCGATTAATAATTTAAACCTAAAAAAAGGGCAGTTCATTTTGAACTGCCCTTTTTTGATTGCACTATCACAGAAGCAAAACTATTTTTTTGCCAAAGAAGCACTCATTTCCATAGAAATAGCAGAACGCTCCATTTTTAATTTTCCAGACATGGTTTCGATAACAACAGTTGTTTCAGCAAGTTCCGAAACTTTTCCGTGAAGTCCACTTTTAGTAACGATTTTATCACCTACTTTCAAAGCCCCTTCAAATTCTTTTTCTTGTTTTACTTTCTTTTGTTGTGGTCTAATCATGAAGAAATAGATAACAACAAACATTAACAAAAAGGGTGCAAACTTATTTAACTGTTCCATAATTTAAAATTGTTTTTTATTGATTGATTATTACATTAAACCGCGACCGGTTTTAACTAACGTTTTATTAGACTCCAACTCTTTTACTAAATTATCTAGAATACCATTGATAAAAACACTACTCTTAGGTGTTGAATATTCTTTGGCTAATTCTAAGTATTCATTCAAAGTAACTTTCACTGGAATCGATGGGAATTTCAATAATTCGCAAATAGCCATTTTCAAGATAATGGTATCAATCTCAGCGATACGGTCACTATCCCAATTTGGTGTTTTATCTACAAATTGTTTTGCCAATTCTTTTTCGTTCAAAAGTGTTTTTCTAAACAAATCCTTAGCAAAATCCTTGTCTTCATTATCTTTATAAACCTTTGGAACTCTAAAATTATCTTGTTCTAATGGTTTTAACGCTTTCAATTGCTTGACTATTAATGTATTCACTAACGGAATATCATCAATCCAAGTCAACTGATCATCTTCCAAATGTTCGTATAATTTCTCATTTGGAACAATTATTTCCGTAAACAAATCAACGATTAGTTGTTTATCCGCTTCAAAGGATTGTACTGGATTTTGCATATAATCCACATAAAAAGCACTCGCTTTTACGGCATTAAGCAACAACAAAATATAATCTTGGTTTAAATACCAAGCATTAATTTTGCGTGTTTCAAGAGCGATACTTAGCGAATTATTTTCTGCTA
>JAHEBK010000367.1 GCA_024642295.1 Flavobacterium sp.
TAATATGCCTTCGCAAAAAGCACTCTCCTATTGGAGGTTTTCCCAGTAAACACACAGCTTCCCAGCTCTTCTTTACTGTCCAAAGGAATGCATCTTATTGTTGCTTTTGTTAAGTCTTTTATCTTCTCTTCAGTGGCTGCAGTTCCGTCCCAATGAGCCGAAACAAACCCTCCTTTTTCATCTAAAACAGACTTAAATTCTTCAAAACCATTTACTTCAGTAATATGGGTATTTCTATACTCCAAAGCTCTATTAAATAAATCCTGCTGAATCTGCTCTAAAAGGCTTTGAATATAATTTTCGATTCCGTCTTTAGATTTTACTTCTTTTGTAAGTGTATCGCGTCTTGCCACTTCATAAGTTCCGTTTTCTAAATCTTTTGGACCAACAGCAATTCGCACAGGAACTCCTTTTAATTCCCATTCTGCAAATTTAAATCCTGGTTTTTGAGTCGTTCTATCATCAAACTTAACCGAAATCCCTAGCTTTCTCAATTTAGTCATCAATTCACTGACAGCTGCACTAATTACCGCCAATTGCTCATCCGACTTATATATAGGAACAATAACAACTTGTATAGGAGCTAAATTTGGAGGCAATACTAACCCTTGATCATCTGAATGTGTCATTACCAAAGCCCCCATTAAACGAGTTGAAACTCCCCATGAAGTTCCCCATACATATTCTTGCTTCCCTTCAGCATTAGCAAACTTTACATCAAATGCTTCAGCAAAGTTTTGTCCTAGGAAGTGAGACGTTCCTGCCTGTAAAGCTTTACCGTCTTGCATCAAAGCCTCAATACAATAGGTTTCCTCAGCTCCAGCAAATCGCTCTGTTTCTGTTTTTAATCCCTTAACTACTGGAATTGCCATAAAATTTTGAGCAAAATCAGCATATACATTCATCATTTTCTCGGACTCTTCAATTGCTTCTTTGCGTGTAGCATGAGCCGTATGCCCTTCTTGCCATAAAAACTCAGCTGTTCTTAAAAACAAACGTGTACGCATTTCCCATCGAACGACATTAGCCCATTGGTTAATCAACAATGGTAAATCCCTGTAAGATTGCACCCATCCTTTATAAGTAGACCAAATTATAGCTTCACTAGTAGGACGAACAATTAGCTCTTCTTCTAATTTTGCATTGGGATCTACCATTAACTTTCCAGGTCTGTCAGGATCGTTTTTTAATCTATAATGTGTAACTACTGCACATTCTTTCGCAAATCCTTCTGCATTTTTCTCTTCAGCCTCAAACATACTTTTGGGTACAAATAAAGGGAAGTAAGCATTTTGATGTCCTGTTTCTTTAAACATACGATCTAACTCTGCTTGCATTTTTTCCCAAATTGCATAACCGTAGGGCTTAATAACCATACAGCCTCTAACGCCTGAATTTTCTGCTAAATCGGCTTTTACAACCAGCTCGTTATACCATTTTGAATAATCTTCAGCTCGTGTAGTAAGGTTCTTGCTCATATTGAATAGTTTGGCACAAATATTGTTTAATTTTTATTTAACTAAATAGTTTGGCAAAACTAACTATTTTTGTATTGTGCAACAATAAAAAACCATACAGATATGAAAACTTATGTTAATTCACTCAAAAAATCTTCATTATTCATGCTATTTGGATTGAGTAGCATCCTAATAACATCTTGTGGTTCATTTCAAAATAGCTCCTATTATGATAATGACGGTATCTATGGCGACTCAAATGCACAACGAACTGAAGCTACACAAAGACCTAACCAAAATAATACTTATTCAGGTTATTTTAAATCGTTACAAAACGAATACCAACCAAATGAAATGTTTACAGATGTAGACAATTACAATAGCTACAATGAAAACCAAACCCAAGACAATCATTATGCTGATTGGGGAAATAACTATGCAAAAACAGATATAAATATATACTCCAACAACGGTTGGGGATTCGGCGGTGGCTGGGGTTTCAATAATTGGGGTTGGAATTCTCCATTTTATGGTAGTTGGGGATTCGGCGGTGGCTGGGGTTTCAATAATTGGGGTTGGAATTCTCCATTTTATGGTGGTTGGGGACTTGGCGGTAGCTGGGGATTCAATAATTGGGGTTGGAACTCTCCTTTTTTAGGAGGATGGGGATACAACAACTTCTACTACAACAATCACACTTATAACAGAGTACGTTCTAGCAATTACAATGGCAGAGACAACTATTCCAACAGTTCTAGGAATTACAGTAGTAGCTCAACTTCAAGAAATTATCAAAGCAATACCACTAGCAGAAGAAGTACTGAATACAATACCACTCCTACTTTCTCTAGAAGTAACAACAGCAACACAAATCGAACTTACACCCCTAACACAAGAACACAATCTTATACACCTGATACTAACACTTCTAGTAGAGAAAGCTCTAGCTCTTCCCGTTCTTACTCCCCTAGCTACAATAATGACAGCTATTCAAGACCTAGTTCTGGGTCTTCAAGTGGAGGAAACTATGGAGGAAGTTCTAGCG
>JAHEBK010000368.1 GCA_024642295.1 Flavobacterium sp.
CGGCCCGTTTCGGTAGTAATCGTTCCTACCACAAATGTTTTTTGAGCTGCCGTTTTCAATACCACAGTTGCAAAAGGCAAGGTAGTATTGGTTTTATTTTCTTTTACCAATCCCGAAATGGTTACTTGTTTGTTTTGTGCCCATAATTGGGTCGTAAGTAAACATAAAAAAAGGATTGTATTTACTATTTTAAGTTTCATAAGGTTTATTTATTTTACATTCAAAATCATTCCCACTCCTAATTGATTTCCGTTGTAGAAGGGCGAAATCATTCCTGTATTATTTTTATTTTTCTTTCGTACTAATTTATTAATATATGGAAACGTCCAGTAAGCCACTTTGGTCGAGAGAATTCCAATTCCAGCTCCCATGGCAACATCTGTCAGCCAGTGGCGGTCATTGTATATTCTGAAAGCTCCCGTTCCAGCAGCAACGAGATAACCTGAAATTCCATACCAAACGGATACATCTTTGTATTCTTGCCATAAAAATTCAGCACCTGCAAAAGCCGTTGCCGTATGTCCAGATGGAAAAGAGTTATTCGAACTTCCATCAGGTCGTTCGATTTTGGTTATAGACTTCAATGGCAATACAGTGGCTGACATCAATAAATAGGAGGTAGCCAATATAATGGAGCGATCTCTTAGATTATTTTTTCCTTTTATTCCTATATTGTTTAACGCATAAACAGCTACTGCCGGTGCATATTGAGCAAAATCATCAATCGTGATTCGTTGGTCAATATGTTCTTCGACTTCTTCTTTGATTCCCGAATTAATTGATTTTATGGCATCGCTTTCAATACCTATGAGGCCATAAGACATCAAACCAACCGGAAGGATTAATTGCTTGTAGTTAAATCTTATGTTTTTTTCTTTTTTAACAACAAGACTATCCTTTTGAGTCAACTCCTGGGCATAAATATTTGCGCCTACTACAATAAGCAGTAGAGCGAGGTAATACTGATTTTTTCGCATAGTTGTTTAATTCAAATAATTGTTATTCAAGTGTTTGAGATAATAATAAGAAATTAAACTATTGGAGGGCGAAAAATAGAAAAGTTAGGATTGTATAAATAATTTTGATTTTTGAAGGCAATAGCCTCTATTTCGAAACAAGAAACAAAGGGTGTATTGTTTTTAAATTCAAAAACAGAAATTTTTTCAGTCAGCGGTGTCACTTGATTTTGAGACACAAAAGTCACCGTTTGATGGGGTTTGTCATGCTCTTCGTCACTTTCATGCGCTTCAAAAATCATGTCCAAATTCATCAAATGTTCCCCAACAAAATCCAAAATATCCAAATCTGGATCTTCGGTTGCCTTACAATGACTATACATATCTGGCAAATGAATCAGGGTCGAAAAATCACCCATTGGCAAACAAATAACGCCAATGGTGTAATACAGGAACAAAGAAAAGTGTAAAAGATGTTTCAAGATTACTGATTATAATTTTCAAATATACTTTTTTTAAAACGATTGACTGTTTATTAAAAGTTAATTGTTAAATCTATTTGGGCGTGCCACCATTCTATCAAGGGGCTTATTTTTGGTTGCGTTGATAAAGCCCCTTGCTAGAATGCTGTCAGGCTTTCCGCACCGCTATGGCGGTTTGCTGCAATCCTTCACGCGACTCTTTTAGCTCAAAAAAAAACGACCAAGAATCATTTCTCGGTCGTTTGGATATAAAAATTTGAATGATTGATTAGCCTAAAAATGCTTTCAATTCTTCATACGTCTTGATTTTAGTGCTTACTTTTTCTTCATGCATTACCGCTTCAATTTGAGCAGGAATAGGAAGTGTGATGTTCAAAGCTGGTTCTACCACATCCAAGAATTTAATAGGATGCGCTGTTTCTAAGAAAATTCCAATCGCATTTTCATGAAGAGCCAATTCTTTTTTCAAACCTAGGTAACCTACTGCGCCGTGAGGTTCAGCAATATAACCATCCGTTTTGTAGATGTTTTGCATCGCAACAGTCGTTTCGGCATCTGTAAAACGGTAGGATGAAAAGTCTTTTTTGAATTGCTCCAAATCGTTGTTGTACATTTCCTGAATACGAATAAAGTTACTCGGATTCCCCACGTCCATTGCATTCGAAATTGTTGCAATCGAAGCCTTTGGGTCGTATTTTCCATCTACTAAAAATCTTGGAACGGTATCATTCACATTTGTAGAAGCTACAAAATGATGCACTGGCAAGCCCATTTTCTTAGCGATAATACCCGCGCAAATATTTCCAAAGTTTCCACTAGGACAAGAGAAAACTAATTTTTTGTTTTGGTTTTTCAAGGCTTTATAAGCAAAGAAAAAGTAAAACATCTGTGGCAACCAACGTGCAATATTAATCGAGTTTGCTGAGGTTAATGCTTTGTGTTTTAAACTCTCGTCTAAGAATGCTTTTTTAACCATATCCTGACAATCATCAAATACACCATCAACTTCTAGTGCTTTGATATTTTGACCTAGCGTAGTCAATTGTTTTTCTT
>JAHEBK010000369.1 GCA_024642295.1 Flavobacterium sp.
TGCAGCATTTTTTGATGCTTTAAAACGTATCAATACCATCATCATCGATTTAGACCGTGATATCTGGACGTATGTGTCGATGGATTATTTCAAACAAAAAATCAAAGCAGGTGAAATCGGATCGTCAGCGATGCCACATAAAGTAAACCCTATTGATTTTGAAAACTCAGAAGGAAACTTAGGAATTGCCAATGCTATTTTTGAACACCTTTCGGCTAAATTGCCTATTTCAAGATTGCAACGTGATTTAACAGACAGTACTGTTTTGAGAAACGTAGGAGTTCCTGTTGGTCATACCATTATCGCATTTGAAGCGACTTTGAAAGGATTAAACAAATTACTATTGAACGAAAGTAAATTCCACGAAGATTTAGAGAAAAACTGGGCGGTAGTTGCTGAGGCAATTCAGACTATTTTACGTCGTGAAGGTTATCCAAATCCTTATGAAGCTTTGAAAGGTTTGACTCGTACAAACGAAGCAATTACTAAAGATTCTATTCATGCTTTTATTGGTACTCTTGAGGTTTCGGATGCCATTAAAGCCGAATTGATGAAAATCACTCCTAGTAATTTCATAGGAATTTAATTAAAAAATAAAGATTGTTGTTCTTTATGAATCTATTTTACAAAAATTCATAAAACTAAAGAGGACAACTTCGATTTCAATCTAAATATTCAAAAAAAAGCTATCTTTATCGATAGCTTTTTTATTGATAATAACTCCCAAAACAAAAGACAATGAGTGCCGTAGCAACGATAGCCGAAACGACAAATCATTTAAAACCCTTAATAAGCGATTTAGGATTAATTCTTATGACCGCTGGAATTGCAGTATTGCTATTTAAAAAGCTAAAACAACCTTTGGTTCTTGGGTATTTAATAGCGGGTTTTTTAGCTGGGAATCATTTCGATTTTTTCCCTTCAGTAAAAGACATTCGTAGTGTGGAAATATGGGCAGAAATTGGTGTTATTATTTTGCTATTTAGTCTAGGACTTGAATTTAGTTTTAAGAAATTAATGAAAGTTGGCGGAACGGCTTCCATCACAGCTGTTACACAGATAATCACCATGGTTCTAATTGGTTTTATAGCTGGAAAATGGATGGGCTGGAAAGCTATGGATTGTATTTTCCTAGGGGTTATTCTCTCTGTTTCTTCGACAACTATTATCATAAAAACCTTTGACGAACTTGGCGTAAAAGCACAGAAATTTGCTGGAATTGTAATTGGCTCCCTTATCGTTCAAGATATTGTAGCTATCTTAATGATGGTTTTACTCTCCACTGTAGCCGCCACCCAACAATTTTCGGGAGGAGAATTAATGTATTCTGTTTTAAAATTGGCTTTTTTCTTAACGGCCTGGTTTGTGGGAGGTATCTTTTTTATTCCTACGCTACTCAAAAAAGCAAAAAACCTTTTAACAGACGAAATGCTCCTTATAATTTCACTTGCTTTGTGTTTGATGATGGTTATTTTGGCTTCAGATGTTGGCTTTTCTCCAGCTCTAGGAGCTTTTATCATGGGATCTATACTTGCCGAAACCACACAAGCTGAGCATATTGAACATTTAGTAAAACCTGTAAAAGATTTATTCGGTGCCGTGTTTTTTGTATCAGTTGGAATGTTAATTGATCCAAACACCTTGTATGAATATGCACTACCCGTTGTTATTTTGACGATAATTACGATTTTAGGGCAATCTATCAGTTCAACTATTGGCGCTTTAATTTCAGGACAACCGTTAAAACAGTCTATACAAACAGGAATGAGTTTGTCCCAAATTGGGGAGTTTTCATTTATTATTGCCACGCTTGGAATGACTATGAATGTAACCAGTAGTTTTCTGTATCCAATTGTTGTAGCTGTTTCAGCAATCACTACTTTCACCACCCCTTTTATGGTTAAAATGGCTGTGCCTTTTTCTGAGATTCTTGAAGAAAAATTACCCCGAAGAGTACTCAAAAAAATAAATCGTTACAGTACTAATGCACAAGCGATTCGAGCAGTAAGCACATGGCAGGTAGTTATAAGAGCTCATTTGTTACAAATTGTAATTCATGCCATCATCATTACTTCGATTACACTATTGTCTTCACAATATATATTGCCCTTAGTCACTAATTCTAAATTTGGAAACATAATTGCTGCACTTATTACCATGATAGCTATTTCGCCCTTTTTATGGGCTTTATCTTTGCGAAGAGTAGCTGTAAAAGAAGTTGAGATTCTGTTTCAAGAACGAAAATACAAAGGACCTATCCTGATGCTTTTCTTCTTCAGAATGGGATTAGCCTTATTGTTTATTGGTTTCTTACTCAACATCTTTTTCTCTCCTATTGTTGCTTTTTTCGCTTTAATATTAGCCATTATTGTCTACTTTTTATTCCCGAAAAAGCTTCATGAACAATACCACAAAATCGAAGAGCATTTCTTGAAAAATTTCTATGAAAAAGATACCAAAGTTATCGACAGGCGCTATGCTAACATC
>JAHEBK010000370.1 GCA_024642295.1 Flavobacterium sp.
AAATATTATGGTTTATAAAAACGGCAAAGAAGCGTATGATAAATTGAATGCCATTTTTGTTTCTAGTCAAAAATTACCTAAAATCATCTTATTAGATTTGAATATGCCAATTTGGGATGGCTGGCATTTTTTAGATGAATTCACAAAAATCCCTATCCAATCTAAAGTTCATATCTTTATCTTAACCAGTTCTGACAGTGAAATAGACAAAGAACATGCTGCAAAATACAATCTGAACAGCAACTATTTAGTCAAACCAATAACCCTTGGTGAACTAAAAAAAATCCTAGCTGAGATTTAAATTTAAACAAAAAAGACCCCTTCAAAAATTATTAAGAGTGGGTCTTTTTTATAAACTAATTATAGCGCCTACTACCAAATCCCCTTCTTTTTGCGCAATCAAATTTTGTCCGAAAATGACTTTTTCACCTACTTTTTTATATTTAGACAAGGTACGCAATGGTTCTTTACCCGCAAACTTTCCTAATTCGGGATTGATTGTGGTGACAACACATCTTCCAGAAGGCTTGACTCCGTAAAAAACAAGTGAACCAATAGTGAATTCTTTCCAAATTTCTTCTTCATAAGCTTCACCACCTGTAAAGACAAAATTAGGGCGAAAACGTTTCATCGTAATGGTATTATCCAAACGCGAATTCAAATCGTCCAAAGAAGCTTGTCCGATAATCAAAAAAGGAAACCCATCCGAAAACGAAGTAATATCATTTGGCGAAACCTCATAATTACGATCTACTTGACGATAACTATTCTCAGGCATAAAAACCAATCGAACGCTAAATCCTAAAATACCCGAAAACCAAGCCGAAATTTTGGCATCGACCTCAACTGCTTTCACATTATCCTCCCAAATCATAACTTCAAAAGGAAGTGTATTATTCTTTTGCGAAAGCGAAAAACAAACATCCCCTTGAAGCAGATTGGCATGTGAAATATGCAACTCGTCATTTATTATTTTTGGCTGAAATAACGCCAATTCAGGATGTTCTCTTTGGGAAATAAAAATCCCATTCTCATCCACAAGCATCCATCGTCTGTCAAATTCTAATCCTCTTTGGGTAACTTTAGACGCTGACAAACGAATTCCTGCCAAAGATTTTACTGGATAAATCCAAATTTCGGATAATTGCAACATCTAATTTATTTTTCGTCAAAAATACAAAATAGAGCAAAGACATTTTATTCCTTACACTTATTTTCTGTTTCTATACCTATGTGCAATTATTATTAAAACTAATGCAAAAATCAAGATGGAAGCCCACCAAAAAAAATGCATTCCCATATAGGAGTACCCTTCCATATGCATGTGTTCATTTCCATTATTAATCATAGCTTTATTATTTAAAATTAGAACAAGTCTACAATTTCAGCCCACGCAATCGCAAAGCATTTGCAATTACCGAAACCGAACTAAAGCTCATTGCCAAAGCGGCAATCATAGGAGAAAGTAAAATCCCAAAAAACGGATACAAAACTCCCGCAGCAATTGGTATTCCCAATGCATTATAAAAGAAGGCGAAAAACAAGTTTTGATTGATATTTTTCATCACACCATGACTCAATTTTTTGGCTTTTACAATGCCTTGTAAATCTCCTTTGACCAAAGTAATTTTGGCACTTTCAATTGCCACATCGGTTCCTGTCCCCATGGCGATTCCAATATCGGCTTGCGCCAAAGCAGGAGCGTCGTTAATCCCATCACCAGCCATAGCCACAACTTTGCCTTCAGCTTGCAGGCGTTTAATTTCTTTGAGTTTGTCTTCGGGCAAACAACCTGCAACAAATGAGGTCAATTGCAATTCCTCCGCCACGGCCTTTGCTGTATTTTTGTTATCCCCCGTAAGCATAATCACTTCAACACCTTGACGCATCAATTCTTTAACAGCCGCCGCACTTGTCTCTTTTATTGCATCGGTGATGGTCACATACCCCAAGACTTTTTTGTCTACCGATATATATGAGACCGTTTTACCGAGTTTCTGTTCGGCAATAATTTTGTTTTCTAAATCCTCTGAAACTGTCGCACTCACCTGATCCATTAGCTTTTTATTTCCTAATGCTACTTTTTTATCGGCGACTGTTCCAATAACCCCTTTTCCCGAAACCGCTTCAAAATCTTTGACATCAATGAGTGATACTTCTTTCGCTTTTGCAAAATTTACTACGGCTTGCGCCAAAGGGTGTTCACTGTATTGATTCAAAGAAGCGATGTTTCCCAATAAATCATCTTCTTGTTTCGTAGCCGAAAAAACTTTTTCAACGGATGGTTTTCCCTCCGTAATGGTTCCTGTTTTATCCGTAATTAAAACATTTACCTTGTTCATATTTTCCAAAGCTTCGGCATTTTTTATCAAAACACCCGATTGTGCTCCTTTGCCCACACTCACCATTACCGACATTGGAGTTGCTAAACCTAACGCACAAGGACAGGCAATGATTAATACTGCAACTGCATTGATAAAAC
>JAHEBK010000371.1 GCA_024642295.1 Flavobacterium sp.
ATTAAATTAGATGATGGTCGAGAAGTCAAAGGGCATTTTAGTTTGAAAAGATAATTAATTTGCATCTATTTTTTTAATGTCTCAAATGGAAACTGTTTATAATTAAGTATTCAATTACATTTGAAATAAATGTAGATTTATCAATGTTATGCATTTTTAACAAGAAGTATTCTTTACTGTTTTTTAATAAAATATTATGTTTTTTATTGTAACTTTGAGAAAAGACCCTCTCCTTTTATAAATTATATACAAAAAACTACTATTATTAACCCAAAACCACTGTAAAATGAAAAAATTAAAACTACTATTACTCACTCTGGCTGTCCTCTTTTCTTTTACAACAGTAGAAGCACAAAATAAAAAAATAGACGTTTCTAAAAGTCTTATTACTTGGACAGGAAAAAAAATAACGGGACAACATGAAGGCACAATTAAATTCAAAGATGGAGTTCTTGTTTTTAAAAATGGTAAAGTTGTTGGAGGAAATTTTGTTGCCGATATGACTACACTTAACAACACCGACCAAACTGGAAGCTCAAAGGCTAAACTCGAAGGTCATTTAAAATCGGATGATTTTTTTGGCACCTATAACTTCAATACTTCTATTTTGGATTTTAGAAACATTACTATTAAAGGGAATAATAGCTACACTATTATTGCTAGTTTAACGATCAAAGGTGTATCGCATCCAGTAATTTTTGACTTAATCGTAAAAGGAAATACTGCAACTGCAAAATTAACCATTGACCGTACAAAATATAGTATCAGATACGGTTCAGGAAGCTATTTTGACGATTTAGGAGATAAGACTATATACGATCAATTTGATTTAGATGTAGATTTAGTTTTTTAATATAAATCCAATTTAAATCAACATCCTTTTTTTTATTATTTAAAATTTGATAAGTCAAAATTCATTTATATATTTGTAGCAACAAAAACATTATGATTACAATTTCAAATAATACTTGGTGGTGGAACAATTTACGTCAAACGTCGTGAACAAAGCTCCTATAGTATTATAAACTATAAATATATAAAGGCTTGTCATCACGACAAGCCTTTTTTACGTTAATTCAAATACGATTTTAAGTCTATTAATCATTAAAAACATTTCTATTGAAACCTTTTGTACTTAAGACACATTATAAGCAAATCCTAGCAGACACTATTACTCCTGTTAGTGTATATCTAAAAATTAGAGATAAATTCCCTAATAGTTTATTACTGGAAAGTAGCGACTATCATGGAAGTGATAATAGTTTTTCATATATCTGTTGCAACCCAATAGCGTCTATAAAAATCGAAAATGAAACTATTTATAAGTCATTCCCTGATGGAACTACTGAAACAATTGCTATAAACTCAAAAACGGATATTCCAGAAATTATTCAAGAATTTTCAGGTCAATTTAAATCTGAGAAAAATGATTTCAAATTCATCAACAATGGATTATTTGGATACATTTCGTATGATGCAGTGCGCTATTTTGAAAAAGTAACCATTGCAAAAAAAGAAAACAGCAACACCATACCTGATGTATATTACGCCGTGTACCAAAACATCATTGCCATCAATCATTTCAAAAATCAAGCATATATTTTCTGTCATAGTTTAGATGGAAAAAATAACATTTCTGAATTAGAGCAGTTGTTACAATCTAGAAACTTAGCCACTTATCAATTTACGAAAGATGGAGAAGGATTTTCAAATTTAACGGATGAAGAATTTAAACAAAATGTAGCCTTAGCGAAAAAACATTGCTTCCGTGGTGATGTTTTCCAATTAGTATTATCTAGACGTTTCACACAAGGATTCAAAGGAGATGAGTTTAATGTATATCGTGCATTACGAAGTATAAATCCTTCGCCTTATTTGTTCTTTTTTGATTATGGTGATTTTAAAATATTTGGTTCTTCACCTGAAGCTCAAATTATTGTAAAAGACCGTAAAGCCGAAATACACCCAATAGCAGGTACATTCAAACGCACAGGTGATGACGAAAAAGATGCCGTACTAGCCAAACAATTGTCTGAAGACAAAAAGGAAAATAGCGAACACGTCATGCTCGTTGACTTAGCTCGTAATGATTTAAGCCGCCATGGACACAACGTAAATGTAGAACGATATCGAGAAGTACAATTCTTTTCACACGTTATCCATTTGGTTTCTAAAGTTACAGGACATTTGCATGACAATGCTACTACCCTACAAGTTGTTGCTGATACTTTTCCTGCGGGAACTTTGAGCGGTGCTCCAAAACACAGAGCCATGCAATTGATTGAAGATTATGAAAAAACAAATCGTAATTTTTATGGCGGAGCTATTGGATTTATGGATTTTGAAGGTAACTTTAACCATGCAATTATGATTCGCACCTTTTTGAGTAAAAACCATCAATTACACTCCCAAGCTGGAGCAGGAATTGTAGCAAGCTCTGACGAAGAAAGCGAAATGCAAGAAGTATATAATAAATT
>JAHEBK010000372.1 GCA_024642295.1 Flavobacterium sp.
TATAGTCCCGCTTTCGATTAAAAGGTAGGCAGTTGGTATGATTTCGAGTTGGGTTTGTTTTAAAATGGGTGCCGCTTTTACCTGATGTTCGATTAAAAAATCAGGATTTCGACCTGATAATAATGAAAGAAATAAAATACCATCTGCTTCTTTAGAAATTTGTGATGGATTTCCAGGAAAAAGGACAATAGGTAAATTGATTTTTTCTTTTAAGCGAAGGATTAATTCGTCAATTCTGTTCGTTTTAACTAGGCTTCCGCCAATAAAAAGATGCGTTGCAGGGGATTGAATAATAGCGTCAATTAATAGGTCTAATTGTTCCCAAGCAATTTTATCTGGGTCTAATAGAATCGCTAAAAGCCTTTTTTTGGTGGCTTTTGCATTAATTATTTCTTGATATAGGTTGTTGTCTTTTTGCATGTGGTTGTAAAAGTAAAATGTTTTTTTAGAAGAGCAAGAACTATATTAAAAAACCGTTTGATTTATGTGAAATGTATAATTTCGATTAACTTAACCGAGGTGTTTTTCGATTATAATTAAGATTCTATATTTTTTAAACTTACCTTAGCTACAGTAAATGTTTATGATTTTAAAATGTTTGAAATGCCAAAAAAAAATATCGAAAACCGAGAAGATATAGCCCTTTTAGTCCGAAATTTTTATGATAAAATAAGAGCAGATAAAGAAATTGGTCCTTTTTTCAATGGAATAATTACCCACTGGGAACCTCATTTAGAAAAGCTAACTGATTTTTGGGAAATGAATCTATTTGGGGGTAAGATGTACAAAGGCAATCCACTGGAAGTACATAATAAAGCCGATGATTATTTCGGTAACACTATAAGTTCGAATGAATTTGGGATATGGTTGAATTTATGGTTTGCCACTTTAGAAGAGCATTTTGAAGGTGAAAATGTGGAGATTTTAAAACGTAGAGCACGTAAAATGGGTACTTTCTTGATGGTAAGCATTTATGAAAATCGTGCTAAGAATAAATAGAATCTTCATGCCAGTTTCACGTCAGGAAGAGGAGGCTTAGTATTTTCTTTGGTTAAAAGGAACGCAGATTTGAGAAATCAAAGAAATTTATAGAAATCTCTTAGTGCCTTTAGTCTTAGCGGTAAAAAAAATTCAGTGGACTTTGTGACTCCTTTGCGTACTTTGTGTTTAAAAAATCTTTAATAAGTTAAGCCTCCAATGCATATACCAATCCAAATCCCTCGATAGATTCGTAATAGATATTGAATTGCTTATGAAGTCTTCCAAAGTTCAGGTTGGCTGTGGTAGTGCCCTTTTCGAGGTCGAAAGACTGGACGCTGATATGGTCTTTGAAGCTGATTCCTTTTTCGTTTTGGATCTTGAAAATGGCTTCTTTGGCTCCCCAGATGACGGTGAGTTTTTGAACGTATTCAAATGGATTGTTTTTGTTGAGGTACTGAAATTCCTTATCGGCGAATTTATCAGCAATACGAATGATTTTTTCTCGATGCAATTCGATATCGATTCCCACGGTTTTATCACTGATGATAATGGCTGAGAAATGATGGGAGTGCGTAATGGAAATGTATTTGGCGTCCTTTAAATGCGGTTTACCAAATTCATCATAGTATAAATCCAAATCATTGTAACCCGCTTCTTGTAGTAGTTTGCGAACACTCAAAAATCCGCGTTGGTGCATTTGCGATTTCATGCTTTCTAATCGGGTGCGGTTTTTCATATTGAGAACGACCTCACTATGGAGTCCTTCAAAAGTTTCGGTTATTTCCCAAACTAGGATTTGGGTGTTGGTATCGAAAAAATGTTTTTTGTATAACGGCATTATAATAATTTTGCTGGTTTTATTGGACTCAATATTCCTAACGTTTTGGGAAAATCCTTGTGTGCGTGAGATTTATCGCTTCGGGATGCACCACAAGATTATAGTATTCTAACGTTTCGGGTACTGAAACAGCTCCAAATAAAGCTTTTGTAAATTTATATTTTGCTCATTTATAAAACTTTATGTTTCTAAACAATTCATAAATATTTGTGAATCCTTTTTAAATCGTAAGTTATTGTGTAAATTTGCAAAAAATTTATAATTACAAATATACTATAAATGAGTACATCAACTATGCCTTATGTGGCTTTCAAAGTAAAAGACATTTCTCTTGCGGCTTGGGGAAGAAAAGAAATTGAATTAGCAGAAGCTGAAATGCCAGGTTTAATGGCACTTCGTGCTGAATATAAAGATGAACAACCGCTTAGAGGAGCTCGTATTGCAGGGTGTTTGCACATGACGATTCAAACTGCTGTTTTGATCGAAACTTTAATCGCTCTTGGTGCAGAGGTTACTTGGTCTTCTTGTAATATTTTTTCTACTCAAGATCAGGCTGCTGCTGCGATTGCTGCTGCAGGAATTCAAGTTTACGCTTGGAAAGGTTTGGATGAGGAATCTTTTGACTGGTGTATTGAGCAGACATTATTCTTTGGTGAAG
>JAHEBK010000050.1 GCA_024642295.1 Flavobacterium sp.
GGGTTCTTTGTTTACTAATAACAACGCATCATCTTCATAAACAATATCTAATGGAATATCTTCTGGTAAAACATGGTTTTCAAATGGTGGATGTGTTAACATCACCGTAACTACATCAAATGGTTTTACCTTATAATTTGATTTTACAGGAATATCATTTACAAAAATGTTTCCCTCCGTAGCAGCATTCTGAATTTTATTTCGAGTAGCATTTGGGATTAAACCCATTAAATACTTATCAATTCGTAATAATGTTTGCCCTTTAGGGACTTCAAATCTATGGTGTTCGAATAATTCTTCCTCTAAGTCAACCGACTCTATATTATTGTTCATTTGGCATTTCATCTATTGGATTAGCAGTGCTATCCGTTGCTATACTCTCTTCATAACTTGCTTTACCATCCCCTAAAACCAAATCAATTTTAGAACCTTTCAAGACTTTGTCTCCTGCTTTAATGTTGCGCCCTTTACAACGCATTTCTAATACCATATCTTTTCCTAAATTTGGAATATAGGTAATGGATCCTTCTTCTAAACCTAGAGCTCTCAAAGTAGGAACTGCTTCACGATATGTTTTTTCAACCAAATCAGGAATTTTAACCGATGAAAATCCTGAGGAGTTAATCTTGATATAAACTTTACGTCCCACTTTTACCTTAGCGCCAGGCAAAGGATCTTGTTGTACCACGCTGTATTTTGGATAATCAGATCGGTAATCTACGCTATCTAACAGTACGTAGGCCAAATCTAATTCGTCTAATTTCTCTTCCACTTGTTCCTCAGTCAATTTGCTCAAATTAGGAACCGTTATTTCATTTCCATGGTCTGTGGTAAAAGTCAACCAATGCATTAACAAATAACCCAAAATTGCTATAATTAAAAGAGCTAAAAAAGCTTGTACAAAAAACACTCGGCTAGTAAGGTATTTACGTAAACTCATAATTTATTTTTATAATACGACAAAGATAAACCTATTTCGTTCCAAAAAAAATGATAATTTTGTTTTGAAAACGATTAATCGATTAATCGGTTAATCGGTTAACCGATTTAACTCAAATAAATGAAAAATATTGCCATCATCATGGGTGGGTATTCTAGTGAATACAAAATCTCATTAATTAGCGGAAACGTTGTGTATCAAAACTTAGATAAAAATAAGTATAACGCCTACCGCATTCATATTTTTAAAGAAAAATGGGTCTATGTTGATGCAAATGATGCCGAATTTCCAATTGACAAAAACGATTTCTCTGTTGTAATCGATGGAAACCGCATACATTTTGACTGTGTTTTCAACGCCATCCACGGAACTCCAGGGGAAGATGGATTAATGCAGGCTTATTTTGAATTGCTTGCTATTCCTCAAACTGCTTGCGATTACTACCAAGCTGCGTTAACCTTTAATAAAAGAGATTTACTGTCGGTTTTAAAACCTTACGGAATCAAAACAGCTATTTCTTATTATTTGAATCAAGGGGATGTCATCAATGTTGACGAAATTATTAAAAAAGTGGGTTTGCCATGTTTCGTAAAACCCAATAAGGCAGGTTCGAGTTTTGGAATTTCCAAAGTAAAATCCGCTACCGAATTACCAATCGCAATCGAAACGGCTTACAAAGAAGATAACGAAATTATTATCGAAAGTTTTCTTGATGGTACCGAAGTGTCAGTTGGTGTTATTAATTACAAAGGACAAACTACTGTTTTGCCAATTACTGAAATCGTTTCAGAGAATGATTTTTTTGACTATGAAGCTAAATATCTTGGGCAATCACAAGAAATCACTCCTGCCAGAATCTCTGATGAAATGATTAAAAAAATAGGAGCTATTGCTAAACGTGCCTATGAGGTTTTGAAAATGAAAGGCTTTTCTCGTTCTGAATTTATTATTGTTGATGGAGACCCACATATGCTTGAAATGAACACTATTCCGGGAATGACAACTGAGAGTTTATTGCCGCAACAAGCTGCAGTCGCAGGGATTACTTTAGAAGATTTGTTTTCCAATGCAATTGAGTTGGCTTTAGAAAACAAGTAAAAGTCTGTTTAAAAAGTGATTTTAGATTATAAAAATAAAAAAAGGTTGTTTGAGAAAACAACCTTTTTTTATTGAGTTATGTATTTTTAAGGATGACTGTTTTTGTCCAATGGGTCAGTTCCTTTACTTATTTCTAATTTGGTCGTAAATCCGTCTCCATCATCATCCGTATCTAAGAAATTTGGAATACCATCACCATCTGTATCATCTAAATTTGTTGGGGTTACAGGATAGGCTGACGTATTTCTAAAATCATACATATAGAAGTCATTATTTAAGTCTTCATTAACCGAAAGTATACCGTCACCATCATGGTCTATTCGTTGTAATTCATATAATTTAAAGCTAAAAACCAAAGGGACATAAGATGGTATACTAGTATTTCCCTCAGAGTAATATGCCAAACCAGAAGGGATGAACATTACCCCAGCGCCAAAGTCTTTGTAAATTACAGTTCCGTTTGGACCATCTTCATAGCTACCTGTCTTAAATTTAGGGAATATTTCTGCCCATCCACGAATAACATCGTACAAACTAAACATTTTTTGAGGGAATTTGATTTCTTCAAATGGGGTAGCAGTTATGGTTGTTACATTAGAAACAGTAGACTTTGTTAAGTAAGTTCCTTTATATGAAGTTAATACGTTGTCTACGTTTGTTGGGTGGTTGTTAGCGTTTGCCGGCAATCCACCAGTTCCTTCTCTAAGAACTAAATAATACATAGTATAAGTTATTCCATGAAGAGGAATTTCTTTTTTGAATAACTTTGGAAACGTAGCATTGGTTTGGTAGGACATTATAGTAGGTTGCGTACCACCACTAGGAATTTCCTCAATAACAACATCTTGATCTGTTTGATCGCCTGGTTTATTTGTTATTACAATATAATGAGAGTTTAGATAGTCTTCAATTAACTGATTATCTGCGGTGAATTGTTCATTAAAGTCACGAAGAGGTACAGCTACAAAATCATTGGAATTCTTCGAACAAGAAAATAATAGTAATGTTGTAATTGATAAAATAAAATAAAACCTAAATTTGTTCATTATAACTGATTTTTAAGTGCGCAAGATACAATATTGATTTATTTTTGTAAACTATTTAACTTCGATTTTACAATTATTATGCGAATAGACAAATATTTATGGTGTGTCCGATATTATAAGACTCGAAACATGGTAACTGAAGCTTGTAAAAAAAATCATATTACTGTAAATGGTCAAGTTGCTAAAGCTTCAAAAGAAGTTTTTCCTACCGATAAAATTACTTTTAGAAAAGATCAAATTACACAAATCATTACGGTACTTGATATCCCAGATAACAGGGTAGGTGCTAAATTAGTTGATATTTACCGACGTAACGATACTCCTGCAGAAGTCTATCAACATTTGGAACTTTTAAAACTTTCAAAAGATCATTATCGAAAGAACGGCACTGGAAGACCTACTAAAAAAGACCGAAGAGATATTGATGAATTTGGTAATACAATTGAAGATGATGACCTTGATGCTGATTAAAAAATAAAAATAATTAACTTGAAATAACAATCATAATGAGTAAAAATATAATCCTTAGCCACCAGGAGATTAATCATAAAATAAAAAGAATAGCCTATCAAATTTATGAGACTTTTGTCGATAATGATGAATTAGTTCTAGCAGGAATTGCACCTAATGGTTATATCCTTGCAGAAAAGATTGCACAAGAGCTTCAAAGTATTTCTAGTTTGAAAATTAGACTTTGCGAAGTACATATAGATAAGGAAAAACCAGATGCAAAAATTACAACATCACTATCAAAAGAATCCTATGCTAATAAAGGTTTGATATTAGTTGATGATGTTTTAAATTCAGGAACTACATTGATTTATGCTGTCCGACATTTTCTTGATGTTCCGTTGAAGAAATTTAAAACAGCAGTTTTAGTAGATCGTAATCATAAAAAATACCCTGTAAAAGCTGATTTTAAGGGTATTTCTCTGTCTACATCTTTGTTGGAGCATGTTCATGTTGTTTTTGATGAAAACGACAATAGCTGTGCTTATTTAAACTAAAATTTTTTCTATTTGACCTACAATTTGCTCAATAGACTGTTTGTCGACAGATACAGTGAATTGGGCTTTGTTGTAATAATAACTTCTTTCAAATAGATGTATGGCGATAAACTCTTTCATCTCCTCATCTGTTTTATTTGCTATCAAAGGTCTTTTTTCTTTTTCTATTACCAAGCGATTGAATAATGTATCGATAGAGGCCTTGAGGTAAATTGAAATTCTGTTTTCGCCTATTAATAATTCGTGATTATTTGCATAACAAGGTGTACCACCACCAAGTCCAATAATCAAATCATCAGTATTATTTAATAATTCTAAAAAAGCTTGGTGTTCTAATTTTCTGAAATAAATCTCACCGTGCTTTTCAAAAATATCACTGATAGATAAAGCAGCTTTTTTTTCTATATAATAATCTAGGTCTATAAATGGTATTTGAATAGATTTCGATAATGAATTTGCAATAGTTGACTTTCCTGAGCCCATATAGCCCAATAGTATAATTTTCTTCATATAATAAAACCTTATAAATTAAGGCGTTAAGTTTTTTTCTTTAAAAAAGACAAATTTATAATTTTTTTTCTTGGAAAACTCTAAATAAAGTCCTTATCTTTGCACCCGCATTCAAGGAAAGAATTTGACTCGATAGCTCAGTTGGTAGAGCACATCACTTTTAATGATGGGGTCCTGGGTTCGAGCCCCAGTCGGGTCACAATTTTTTTGCAAATAAGTTCTAGGGCGAGAAGTTTATCCCGAATAGCAAAGCTAGAGGGAAGCCCCAGTCGGGTCACAATTTGTGATTTAAAAATATACTTTTCTTGAACATTGACTCGATAGCTCAGTTGGTAGAGCACATCACTTTTAATGATGGGGTCCTGGGTTCGAGCCCCAGTCGGGTCACAAAAGGTTGTTCGTTTTTCGAATGACCTTTTTTTCTTTTTGGCCATGTGGAGAAACGGTAGACTCGCCATCTTGAGGGGGTGGTGCTCGCAAGGGCGTGAGGGTTCAAATCCCTCCATGGTCACGATTATCGCTATTTTATAAGGATAATGAAGGTTTTTACAAACCAATAAACATAGAAGTTTATTGGTTTGTAAAAACCTTTTTTGATTTCTTGACTATACTTTTTTGAGATTGCCCCATGTTTTTTTAATTTTTACAAAACACATCTTGTAGGTGTATTCGGGGTATATAATGCTTTAGTGCTTGTTTATGAGTGTTTTAGGGTTTTAAATTTGGATTTTAAATTTGAAGATGTATCTTAGACTCCCTTATTTAACTAAACCACAAGTTCTATTTATGAAAAAAAACATTGAAAAACCAAAGACTAATTTAATCATATTATTAGTTTTTTCTTTTTTCTTAATGGGAGTAATTAATGTTAGCTCCCAGACAATTACAACAGATTCAATTTGTAAAAAGAAATATGTTTCTGTAGATGTGCATAAAACGTATGAAAGAGTCATTGCCAAAGGGTATGAGTCAATTGAAATGTTTGAGTATTTAGGAGATTATTATTACAGAATTAATGAGCTTGAAAAATCAAAATTATACTTTGAGCTTTTATTTAGAAAATACAAAACTTCTCAAATTTCAGCAAGAACCATTGAACTTTACAACTCAATTAAAGAATTGGCTAAATCGTAAATGCATGAAATATAGTGCGTAAGGTTTTGATTAAATGAAAAACACCTCCATTGTTGGAGGTTTTTTTTATAGGGTGGTGAAAGAAGCTTGCAGCTTTTATTTTTGTTTGGTTGCTTTTTTAAATTCATCTCCACCAGGTATTTTCATTTTATCTGTTAGGATAGCAATTTCATTTAAATTAAAATTACCTGTCAATGACATTAGAACGGTTTCGTTATCTCGGCTATTACCTTCAATAAACATTAACAATTCTTTAATTTGAGAGTCAGTCATACCTGATTTAGCTACAATTCTAATACTTTTACCGTTTTCATTTAGTTTCATCAGTTCTTCCAGTCCAACGGTTTTAATGTAGTTATTCGCTGTTGCTTTCATATCTGAAGCTGCATTTGTATTGGTTGTTGTGTACACTTTAAGATTGTCTAATTTTTTAATTAAGTTCATGTATTGTTGCATTTCTTTATCAGTGGCATCTACTTTAACTTTACTCATCAAATCAAACATTTTTTTATTTACTATAACTGCAGTGATGCCATCTCGATCATTAAATTTATCTAATGCATTTTGGGCATAAAATGGTGTTGTTAGTATTATTAATAAGAAAATTGTGAGAAGCTTTTTCATTTTTTATGATGTATTATTTTATTTGTCAATAAAAATTTTATTTTTTGCAAGTTCAAATTCATGAATATACATTACACTTTTCATGCCACGATTTAATGGAATTGATATTGCTGTTAATGCTTTTTGAGTTTCTATGAGTGCTATATCAGGACTATCAAAACTACCTAATGTTGAATTTTTTGTTTTGTTGTTGTAAATAGTAGCAAAGGCTATTCCTATGACAACAATTAAAAGAATACTTTTTACAATTGTTGTTTTCATTGTAGTTGTCAATTATTTAAGTTCAAATATCAATTAATTAAAACTAAAGATAGTATTTTTACGTTAATTACCTATATAAATTAATATTATGAGAAGCAGATTGGTTCTAATTGTTTTTTTGATTTTTACATCCTTTACTTTTCAAAGTTGTGAAGATAATGATGATATAGCGTTGCCTGTAAATCTTCAAATTAATGATTTTATTTGGAAAGGGCTTAATGTTTATTATTTATGGCAGGCTGATGTGCCAAATTTGGCTGATAATAGATTCCCAAATCAAGAACAATACAAGAGTTTTTTATCACTGTATACTCCTGAAGATTTATTTGATGGTTTGCGAATTGATAAAAAAATCGATCGATTCAGTTGGATAGTTAGTGATTATTCTGTGTTAGAACAAGTATTACAAGGAGTTTCTAAAAATAATGGTATTGAATTTGGGCTGAGTTATAAGCCTGGAAATACAAATGAAATTATTGGATATGTACGCTATATAATTCCGAATTCTGATGCGGCGACTAAGGATATCAAGAGAGGAGATATATTTTATGCGGTTAATAATGTGCCTTTAAATGGGGACAATTATAGAGAACTATTGTCTAATACTGATGATAGTTATACTTTAAGTTTTGCCGATTTTGATGGAGTAAATTTTACACCTAATGGTAAAACAATTAATTTTACGAAAACTGTTTTGAGTGAGAATCCCATTTTGATTAATAAAGTGATTAGCTCTGGTGGACATAAAATAGGGTATTTAATGTATAATGGATTTTACTCTACTTATGATGCTCAATTAAACGATGCCTTCGGTTCTTTAAAAGCCCAGGGAGTTACTGATTTGGTTTTGGATTTACGATATAACGGAGGAGGTTCTGTTTTAACTGCTACCCGATTAGCAAGTATGATAACTGGGCAATTTAGTAATCAAGTCTTTACTAAATTGACTTATAATGCTAAAAAGAGTGGTAATAATGTGAACTATTTATTCCCCAATAAAATCAATTCAACAGAAATTAATAGTTTGAATTTATCAAAAGTGTATATTCTAACTTCTCAAAGTACAGCATCTGCATCCGAATTAATTGTAAATGGTTTGGCACCATATATAGATGTGGTTCAGATAGGTGATTTAACTTTTGGTAAAAATGTAGCTTCAATTACTTTATATGATTCTTCTAATTTTAGTTCAAAAAATAGAAATCCAAATCATAAATATGCAATGCAACCTATTGTGGCGAAATCAGTAAATAAAAATGGTTTTGGAGAATATGAAACGGGTTTGGTTCCTACTTTTAAATTAAAAGAATCATTGCGAACACTTGGTATTCTTGGAGATGCTTCAGAGCCTTTATTGAGTGTGGCAATTGGGAAAATTACGGGTACAAGTAAAATATCAAGACAAACCGTTCCCAATGAAGGAATTAATCTAATTAATGATTCTAAAACATTGACAGGAAGAAATGAAATGCATATTGAATAAACTAAAGTTGAAGTGTTAAGTTGGTTATTTCTGATTATAAATTTCTATTGATTTTTTGGACAATCGTTGTGCCAACCAACTAGATAGTTTTATTTCTGATTCTTTATCAAGTACTTTTTTACTTTTGTATACTAAGACAGGAATTGTTTTTACACTGTCTGTTTCTTGGTTGTATATGTGATTAGCAATAGCAATATTTTCAATATCAGGAAAGAGTATTTTTACTTCACCTAATAGCGCTTTGTTATCGTAAGTATTGGTCTTAATCTGGTTTTTTAAATTTAAAATTGTTACATCTTTTTCGCTTAAAACAGATTTATTGTGTTTAATTTCATTCAAAATATCACTTTTTAAATCGGTGGTATCTTGCATTATCAATAATTGGGTATTATTGATGTCATAAGTTTTGAGCTTATTGTTTAATTTTTTTATTTCTTCCTCTGTGAATTTTTTGGAAAGAAAACCAAGTTCTAATTTTTTTGGACTTTGATTAAATTTTGTCTTTTTATATAAAATTGCAATGCCTTTACTTGAGAATTCCTTTTCCATAAAAACATCTACAGCATGTTGGTATTTTTTTTCTTGAAATAATTGATACGCAAAATAAAGACTTGGTAAAATAAGGATAGTAATAAGAGTTGTTATGGTGTATTTTACTTTTGTTTGGTATTTATCATCCAGTTGTTTTTTGGTTGGGTATTTTAAATATTTGACAATAATAAAAGTCGAAATACAGATGAATACACAATTAATAGAATACAAATAGATGGCTCCAAAAAAGAAGCGGTAACTTCCTATGGCAAGTCCATATCCTGCAGTACAAAGCGGAGGCATTAAAGCCGTAGCGATGGCAACACCTGGAATTGGATTTCCTTTTTCGACTCTAGTAATGGCAATTGCTCCAACTATACCACCAGAAAAAGCGATGATAATGTCATAAAAATTAGGAGCTGTTCGAG
>JAHEBK010000373.1 GCA_024642295.1 Flavobacterium sp.
GAACTTCGGGAGCCGAAATAGGTGGCGCTTTTGGAGGAGAAAAAGAAACTGGTGGTGGAAGAGAAAGTGGTTCTGATGCCTGGAAAGTCTATATGAGACGTCAGACCAATACCATTAATTACGGAACGAGTTTGCCATTGGCACAAGGAATAAAATTTGATTTGTAGAGACGCTAATTAGTCTTTAAATAAAATCAATATCAAAAAGCAAATCACACTACTAGTTGACCTTGCAAAGGTCAACTGTTTATAGAAATATGATTTGTGTTTGTTCGACCCCGAAGGGGTCGTATGAAAATTAATGATATAAACTCTATAAGCATTTGAATCCTTCGGATTCCTTATTGTTCAATCCATTCAAATAAATATTCCTTTTTAAATTCGATATTAAATTTCTCCAAAAATTCAACATACTCTTCTTTAAAACTTCTTTTGGCATGATGCCCTTTTTGGTTATTTATATATCCTATCACATTTTCCAATGAAGAGTGACTGTAAGAAAAAGCACCAAATCCTTCCTGCCATTCAAACTTATATTTAGAAAACCCTTTTTCGTTAATAAAACTATTTGAAGATTTTTTTATTTCTCTGACCAAATCAGATAAGCAACAAGAAGGCTTCATTCCAATTAAAATATGGATATGATCTGGCATTCCATTTATAGCTAACATTTTTTGTCCTTTATTCTGTACAATTCCTGTTACGTATTTATACAATTCCTCTTCCCATGAAAATGCAATTTGAGCCTGTCGGTTTTTTACAGCAAAAACTATCTGAATATAAATTTGGGAATAAGTGCTCATATTTTTAATAAATAAGAATAAAACTATAAAAATTCATACAAATCCAAAAAAAAGGCAATTGAATCACTTCAATTGCCTTTACCTTTTATCTATTGTTTAATTACAAATTAAACGATGCTCCAATATTAAATACAAACTGATTGTTTAAATTTTGAAACCCATAAGTAGTAGGGTCATATTTTGCTATCGGAATTCCTATTTCGCTAAAAACACCAAACCCTTCTGTAAAAAAGTAACGCGCGCCTAAATGCGCACCAAAGTTTTTTAAACTCACATCCAGACCTGGATAAATATCAAGATTTGGATCAATTTTAAAAACACTTCCTAGATTAGCATTAAATCGAACTTTAGCATCGAATCTATCCTTAAAATCTGGCTTTTCATCAAATCCATTTTTACTAACCGACAATAAATAACCCGCTACAAACCCAAAAGACATATTATCACCCAATCCAAAATCAGTTGACAGTCGGATTCCTGAACCTCTTTCTTGAATATTAGCACCAATATCAAACTTAGTGTCTCCTTTCCCTTTGAAAGCTTGAGCGTTTACAAAACAAGTCATTGATAACAACAACAAAGTGATAATTTTTTTCATGTTTTCTATATTAATTGATAATACACTTACAAAACTAGGCATTAATTTTAATTTCTACCTTTCTCGTCAAAATATAAATGGCAAACAGGTTCACTTTGCCAAAACTCTTTGGTATCCACATCCATAATTGTCAGTGGCCCTTTGAAAGCGGCTCCCGTATCCACATTCCAAACACAGGCTTTTTGCACTGGAACTGTTTTGTTGATTCGCGTAACAGGTGTATGACCGATATAAATTTCATTGTATAAGGTGAGTCTTTTAGGATACAATAAATCATTGGGTTTGATTGCAGGATCTAAAGAAAGTGCCGTTTCCCATAGCGTTCTATCCCAATAAAATAATTTTGAAAAATACTCGTACCGAATTCCGTTCATATTGGTAAAACCAGCATGAATAAACAATCGGTTTTTTTCGTCAAGATAGTAATCATCTAGTGAAAGTAAAAAGTCAACATGCAATTGGATTGTAGTTTTATCTATCATTTCATAGGCAAGTACAGTAGCTTCGCCCCCATGTTGGTACCATAGCTCATTGTCTTTGTTGTCTTTCAACCAATGTAACAACAATTCATCATGATTTCCTCTAATGAAAATACAATTATTAGTGGTTTTTAATTCGATTAGATAATTTATTACTTGTGGTGATTGGCTCCAGCCATCAACATAATCACCCAGAAATATCAAAGTGTCTTTTGGAGTTACCTTGGCTCTTTCCATAATTTGGTGCAAAGCACGCAAACCACCATGAATATCGCCTATTACTAATGTTCTCATTTGTATTATCTAAATTTTAAGGACAATTCTTTTCCTTTTTTATAAAAATAAGAAAAAGAGTTAAACTAAAACGGAATATTTAAGAAAATAAATCAAACTACTTTACATCATACTTCATTTTTCTCAAAATCCGCAATGCTTCTTTAAAAGATGAATAAACTTTTGGAAAGGGTTTTAAAAGTAGTTTGGCATCAATGAGTTTTTGCTTAGCATCGTCAAAACCATTGAGATAGCAAATCATAAAAGTAGAAGGTAAATTTTCTAAATCTTGTTTTTCTCCATGGGTTAATGTCAT
>JAHEBK010000374.1 GCA_024642295.1 Flavobacterium sp.
TCTCTCTGGCTTTCTTTTGTCCCACCATTTTAGCCAAATAAGCAGAGCCATAACCACCATCAAAACTGGTTACATCAGCATCGGTTTGTTTGAAAATAGCATGTTCTTTACTGGCCAAACTCATATCGCAAACTACATGCAAACTGTGTCCTCCTCCTACTGCCCATCCTGGAACAACAGCAATTACGACTTTGGGCATAAAACGAATCAATCGTTGTACTTCCAGAATATTCAAACGATGTTGTCCATCTTCCCCCACATACCCTTGATGACCTCGTGCATTTTGGTCTCCACCACTACAAAAAGAATAGACACCATCCTTAGTAGAAGGCCCTTCGGCAGAAAGCAATACTACGCCTATAGAGGTATCTTCTTGAGCATCGTAAAAAGCATCGTATAATTCAGAAGTTGTTTTAGGGCGGAATGCATTTCGAACATTAGGACGGTTAAAGGCAATTCGCGCCACGCCGTTGCATTTCTTATAAGTGATATCTTCGTATTCTTTGGCAGTAATCCAATTCATTCTATTTCATTTTTTATTTTCAGTGTAAAAATAAACCATTTTTTTACATTTTCTACCATAGTAAGATTAAAGTCCGAAAGTCAAAAAGTTATAAAATTACAAATCCGTAATTTTCAAGTACTAATAATCCCGTTAATTCAATAAAACTGTTAAAATTTAATACATAATACTTATTTCACGTGTTTCGAAACATTTTTTTTACTACTTTAGTTGAAGTTAGTTAGCGCATTGGCCAAATACTTACAATCCTAACTAACCTAGAATACTTCACTGATTTATTAACCTAAAAAAAGAATATTTGAAAAACACATCACGCTTTATCACTCTTTTTTGTACGGTACTAAATTTAATCATCAGAAGGGAAGAGCCCAAAAGGGAAGCACTAATTTTTGTCACGAATGAATTAAAGTAACACCAAAGGTTACACAGTTGGATTACTATACTTGATAATACAAAAATCAATAAAATGAATAAGTAAAATCCAAAGAAACAAACCAACCAACGGTTCTATTGTGAAATGGCTTCGTTATAAAAAATAGTAGCTAAAAAAAGATAAAGAAAGAGTACGAGTACGAAACGATTATCGTTTCCTATTGTTAAACATATATAGCATTTCAAAAATAAGAGGCGCTATAAAAGAGAAAGACTAACCACACGGATTAGTCTTTCTTTTTTTATATCGTTTAATCAGTTAACCAATTAACCGAATAAACAATTAAACGATTAACCATTCTGCTGCTCAATCAAGTAAATCCCATCTTCTTTAATTTCAATCAATTTTTCACGGTACAAAGCACCAATGGCTTTCTTAAATGTTTTTTTACTCATTTTCAAGACCGTTTTGATATCTTCAGGATGAGAGTTATCGTTCAAACGCAGAAAACCACGGCTTGCTCTTAACTCGTCTAATATTTTTTCAGCATTAGGCTCCACATTTTCGTATCCTTGTATTTGTAGTGAAACATCAATTTTGTTATCAGGACGAATGTTTTTGATGTACCCACGCATACGGTCACCTGTACGAATCGCATCATCATACACTTCATCTTTGTACAATAGGCCTTTGTGTCTTTCGTTAATGATAACATTAATGCCCAGTTCAGTAATATGCGACACAATCAAATCGACTTCTTCTCCTTTTTCAACCGATAAGTCATCATTTTTCAAAAACTGATTTGTCTTGCTGGAAGCTACTAACCGATTTGTTTTCTCGTCCATATACAAGTACACGAGGTAGCGCTTTCCTTTTTCCATGGGGCGGGCTTGCTCTTTAAACGGAACCAAAATATCCTTTTCCATTCCCCAATCCATAAAAGCCCCTACTTGGTTGACATAATTGACACGCAAAAGCGCAAATTCATTCAACAAAATATACGGTTCTAAAGTTGTGGCTACAGGACGTTGCTCGTGGTCAAGATAGACAAAAACAATCAGCTCCTCGCCTATATCAAAAACCTTGGGTACATATTTATTGGGCAATAAGACATCGTGAATTCCCTCGGGATCTTTCTCTGGATCCCCCAGAAACAAACCTACTTGAGTATCACGCAAAATCTTTAATGCATTGTATTTTCCTAATTTAATCATGGTATGCTATTTTCTAAAGGCGCAAAGGTACGAACTTTGAAAATAGCAACAGCTCCCTTTGTTGCAATTCCACTTATATTCAGTTTTAGGAGCAGAAAACTCTCTTTCCAAAAACCTCGTTCCCTCCTGCTTTCACCTTTATCTCCTTCCGCTCCGCTTCAGGAGGATATCGGCTCTATCAGGGCTAGAGAGAGCGAATAAATTCCTATTAAACTACAAACTAAATCACTATAGGCTGAAAGTCCATACATTTGGTTAGACAGACAGAAAGTCTGCTTAAATTGCAAATTTTTACCGCAAATTCACAAAATATTCCAATTATAAATATTTTAAA
>JAHEBK010000375.1 GCA_024642295.1 Flavobacterium sp.
CATTATAAACAAGAAATAAACATGACTCCTGAGCTGATGGCGCGCATAGAAGAATTATGCAGTCATTACCCAGCAGACAAACGTAAATCTGCTTTATTACCAGTTTTGCATGAAGCACAAGATGCACACGACAACTGGTTAAGTATTGAATTACAAGACAAAGTAGCCGAAATTTTAAACATCAAGCCAGTAGAGGTTTATGAGGTAGTGACATTTTACACCATGTACAACCGCCGACCTATTGGGAAATACATGTTTGAGTTTTGTCAAACATCTTCTTGTTGCTTGAGAGGTACTGAGGATTTAATGGATTATACTTGTGAAAAACTAGGTGTAAAAGTAGGTGAACCTACCGCTGATGGACTTTTTGAAGTACGTGGTGTAGAGTGTTTAGGTGCTTGTGGCTATGCACCAATGATGCAACTAGGAGATTTCTATAAAGAAAATCTAACGAAAGACAAAATCGATCAAATCATTGACGATTGTAGAGATAATAAAATAATATTACACGATAAATAAGATGTCAAAAAAAATATTATTAGACAAAATCAACGTTCCTGGAATCAAAACTTACGAAGTATATCGTAAAGAAGGTGGCTATGCTTCTGTAGAGAAAGCAATCAAAGCCATGACTCCGGACGAAGTAGTCGAGGAAGTTAAAAAATCAGGACTTCGTGGTCGTGGTGGTGCTGGTTTCCCAGCTGGAATGAAATGGAGTTTTATTGATAAAAAATCAGGAAAGCCAAGACATTTAGTATGCAATGCCGATGAATCAGAACCAGGGACTTTCAAGGATCGTTATTTGATGGAATTTATTCCTCATTTATTGATTGAGGGAATGATTACTTCTAGTTTTGCTTTAGGTGCAAATTTATCCTACATCTACATTCGTGGAGAATATATGTGGGTTTTCAAAATATTAGAAAAAGCCATAGCCGAAGCGAAAGCTGCAGGATGGTTAGGTAAAAATATATTAGGTTCTGGTTACGACTTAGAACTTCACGTTCACTGTGGTGCTGGAGCGTATATCTGCGGAGAAGAAACAGCTTTGATTGAATCCTTAGAAGGAAAAAGAGGAAACCCTCGTATCAAACCACCTTTTCCTGCAGTTTCAGGATTGTGGGCAAACCCAACCGTAGTTAACAACGTAGAAACAATTGCGTCTGTGCCTTGGATTGTAAATAATTCGGGTGATGATTATGCCAAAATTGGTGTAGGTCGTTCGACGGGAACCAAATTAATTTCGGCTTCGGGACATATCAAAAACCCTGGTGTTTATGAAATTGAGTTGGGATTAAGCGTAGATGAATTCATGAATTCTGACGAATATTTGGGCGGAATGTATTCTGACAGACCTTTGAAAGCCTTAGTTCCAGGAGGATCATCAGTGCCGATTTTACCTGCCGATTTAATTTTCAAAACAGCTAATGGTGAAGACCGTTTGATGACCTATGAATCCTTGAGTGATGGTGGTTTTGCCACTGGATCCATGTTGGGCTCAGGAGGATTTATAGTCTATGATGATACGGCTTGTATCGTAAGAAATACTTGGAATTTCTCTCGTTTTTACCACCACGAAAGTTGTGGTCAATGTACGCCTTGCCGTGAAGGAACGGGTTGGTTGGAGAAAGTTTTGTGGCGAATTGAAAACGGACAAGGGCGTGAAGAAGATATTGACTTATTGTGGAGTATTCAATCAAAAATTGAAGGGAACACAATTTGTCCACTAGGAGATGCGGCTTCATGGCCAGTAGCAGCTGCAATTCGTCATTTTAGAGATGAATTTGAATACCATGTTCGTTTCCCTGAGAAGATTAAAAATAGAAATCATTTTGTTGCTGAACCTTTTTCGCAGGTGAAGCATTTGGTAACGAAGCAAACAGTATAAAATAGTTTCAAGTTTCAAGTTTTTTTAGTTTCAAGTTCACAACCTGAAACTTTAAACCTGAAACTAAAAAAACACAAGATAAATGAAAGTAACAATAGACGGTCAAGAGATTGAAGTTGAAGCAGGAACAACCATCTTGCAAGCAGCACGTATGATTGGTGGAGAATCTGTTCCTCCGGCGATGTGCTATTACTCTAAACTAAAAGGGAGCGGTGGAAAATGCCGTTGTTGTTTGGTTGAAGTTGCCAAAGGCAGTGATGCCGACCCAAGACCGATGCCAAAATTAATGGCTTCGTGTGTAACAGGTTGTATGGACGGAATGGAAGTGAATAGTAAAGATTCGGATCGAGTACGTGAAGCACGTCAATCGGTGACAGAATTTTTATTGATTAACCACCCGTTAGATTGTCCTGTATGTGATCAAGCTGGTGAATGTGATTTGCAAGATTTAAGTTTTGAGCACGGAAAATCAAAAACCCGTTTTATTGAAGAAAAAAGAACTTTTGAACCAGAAGATATTGGTCCGAATATTCAATTACACATGAACCGT
>JAHEBK010000051.1 GCA_024642295.1 Flavobacterium sp.
CGCGAATGTGTTGCACTATATTGAAAACAACAAAAGCTGTAATGCTGGCGAACTTATTTTGATGGATGTTGCTGCCGAATATGCCAATTATTCTAGTGATTTAACCCGAACGATTCCCGTTTCTGGTCGTTACTCAGACCGACAAAAAGCCGTTTACAATGCAGTGTTAAGAGTAAAAAACGAAGCTACTAAAATGCTGATTCCTGGAACACTCTGGAAAGAATATTCCGCCGAAGTAGGTAAAATTATGAGTTCCGAATTACTTGGTCTAGGACTTTTGGACAAAGCTGATATTCAAAACGAAAACCCAGAATGGCCAGCTTACAAAAAATATTTTATGCACGGAACGTCACACCACATGGGACTCGATACTCACGATTACGGAATCCTAACCGAGCCAATGCAAGCCAATATGGTCTTTACGGTAGAACCTGGCATCTATATCCCTGAAGAAGGTTTCGGTATCCGAATTGAAGACAATGTTGTGATTCAAGAAACTGGAGAACCATTCAACTTAATGAAAAATATTCCAATTGAAGTGGAGGAAATTGAGAATTTAATGAATTCTTGAAGAGGAGAATAGAATAAATAAACGAGAGAAAAGACAGTTTTCAGGAATATGAATAGTCTATTCTTTTTTAGGCAACGGTTGATAAAATGTTTTGTTGACTATTTTTAAGACAAGAAAATCTGAAAAACTTATATCCTAATCTATTCAAAAAAAACTATTTTTGCTTGAGTACGGACAAGTCGCGACTTGTCCCTACGTAATTATCCTAAATGCTTCTTTTGAAATCCATTCTTTATAAAAACACCAATATTTCGTATACCGATTCTGGAAAAGGAACGGCAATTGTTTTGCTTCATGGTTTTTTGGAAAATCAAAAAATGTGGGACGCTTTTGTGCCTGAATTTTCGAAAAAAAACCGTGTGATTACTATCGATTTATTAGGTCATGGCGAAACGGAATGTATGGGATATGTACATACGATGGAGAATAATGCTGAAGCCGTTCATGCGGTCCTAACGCAGTTGCGTATTCGGAAAGCAATTTTTGTGGGACATTCTATGGGTGGTTATGTGGCTTTGGCTTTCGCCGAATTGTATCCAGATATGATGAAAGGACTAGCACTAGTCAATTCGACTTCCAGAGCCGATAGTAATGAAAGAAAACTAAACCGTGACCGAGCTATCAAAGCAGTAAAACAAAGTTATGTGAACTTCATCCGAATGTCGATTTCCAACTTATTCAGCGAAGACAATCGAGAACGCCTCGATACAGTGATTGAAAACGTCAAAAAGGAAGCTTTGAAAACACCACTTCAAGGTATTGTTGCTTCGCTTGAAGGCATGAAAATCCGCATTGATAGAGAGGTTTTATTGCATTTGACACCTTACTCTAAAATGTTGATTTTGGGAGAAAAAGACCCTGTTTTAAATTACGAGGAATCGCTAGAACAAATCGAGGATACGGATGTGAAATTAGTAAGCTTCCCTGATGGACACATGAGTCATATTGAGAATCAGGACGAGTTAATCGCTGTGCTCTTTGGATTCTTTAAGACGATTTAAATTATTTATTTGGAACACAGATTGAAGAAATCAAAGAAATAGTGAGAAATCTTAGCAGTATACTTTGCGAAACCTTTGCTCGCTTTGCGGTTAAACAGAATAACTGATTGGAGAAATTAAAGAAATCTTCTTTGCAAACTTTACAAAACCTTAATTCACTTTTTGGTATAAAAAGGCTTAGCGAACTTAGTGTCTTCTTAGTGACCTTTGTGTTTAAACCAACCTAAACCTTCTCCTTGAACGGAATCGTCTCATCTAGAATTTCACCTAATAACAAAACCATTTGGTTTAAAAAATGATCCATCACATTACTGTCAATCGTATAATTCACTTCTTTTCCCTCTTTAAAATTAAAAGGCAAGAAACCAGATTTTAAATTTTTAAACGAAATAATTCCAACTTCAATTGGTTTACCCTTTGCTTCTTTCTCATACATATACGCATAAGCCAACACTTGAATGATTTTATCGTATTTAATGTCTTCAGTTAGTCCGTTCCATGATTTGAGAGTAACCGATGATTTTTCGACTTTTCCTGTTTTGTAATCAATGATTCGGATGGTTCCATTCCGTTCTTCGATTCTATCGACGTTTCCTTTGATAAGCACCGGAAATGGTAACGATGGATGTGTTAGTTCTCGCTGGAAAGTAGTTTCGAGTGCAATTATCTTAATTGCATCACCTGATTTTATGCTTTCTAATTCCACTTTCAAGAAATTAAATACATTTCGTTTTGCTACTTCAAAAGCTAAGAGATTGCGTCCTTTTTTAATTTCACCTTCTTTATAAACTACTTTAAACTGCTTTAATACCTCAGCATCTAGCAGTTTGAAACAATTTAAAATATTCGCCTCCGAAACAAATTTACCAACAAAAGGATCGTACAGAGCTTTCAAAGTTTCGTGAATAATGGTTCCTAAAGTATTCAAAGCTATGTTTTCCTCGACTTCTTCGACTTCGCGAATGCGTAAAATCTTTTGAAAATAAAACTGCATAGGATTCCGAATATAGCTCGTCAATGCCGAAGGAGAAAAACCAACTTCTGCAATTTCTTTCAAGCGCTCCATGACTAAAGGCGATTTATCGACAGCCATTGGCGTATAAGCAGTTTCCGGAACTATTGCATTGTATATTTCGTGAGATAAATTGTGATTGGGTTGCTTTTCGACTTCTAACTGGGTTATAAAACGACTTTTTTCACCAGCATCGAGTCCATCGCTTTCAGTATTATAGAGTAAAAATACATTCTTAGCGCGCTGCAGCAAATGGTAAAAGTGATAGGTATAAATAGCATCCTTCTCTTTGAATGTTGGTAAACCTAGTTCGCGTTTCACATCATAAGGGATGAAAGAATTTTGCGACTTACCTGCTGGAAGCTTCCCTTCGTTCATAGAAGTTACAATCACGGTGTCAAAATCCAACACACGACTTTCTAGTACTCCCATAATTTGCAAACCGTTCAATGGTTCTCCTTCAAAAGAAACGGCAGCCAAATCAATTACTTGTTTGTAAATAGCATGAAGCGTGTCAATTTTGTCAATATCAGGATGTTGTGAGTAATAATTAATCAGTTTGTTAATCACTTTAAAAATGGCAAACACAAAGGATTTTGTAATTTTATCTTCTTCATTGTCGTTGCTAAGATTGTTTTTTATGGCCAGTAACAATGTAGAAACGGTTTCAAGAACCGCAATCGAACCCGATTCCCATTTTTGAAACAAAAGCAAAAACAATTCGGATGGTATTGCGTTTAAGTCTGTTAGTTTTTGATGCGTAATAAAAGTATAGTTGTTCTCATTGATAATTTTGACCAATTTTGACGTTTGCGCATAAGGTTCTACCAATGGATGTGTCAAAATATCCAAAACATCTTTGTAATAGAACACATAATTCTTGGCATTACGAGATAATGCATTGGTGTGCATTTTGAATAATTTGGCAATCAAAATTTGCGCAGGATTGTTTTTGCTCGAATAGCCCATCGTAATATTCAATGCACCAACACTAGATGGCAAAGCATACAAAAGCGGAATCAAAACATTCTCCTCCCCTAGCACCACAGCGACTTTATCAAGATTAGCAGTAGGATCATTATCAATGATATTTTCAATAATACTTCCTGCTATTTTGGCTTGACCAATAGTTTTAGGTGTGCCAATTACTTGAATATTTTTAGATTGCGAAAACTCATCAACAATCCATTCAAAAGGATTGCTTTTGTAGTGTTTCCAATTGCTTTTGAAACGTCGTAAAAATAAACCAGCATCATGGTAAGGATCGTTCAAAAAGGTTTGATCAGCATCCCAAAAAATCTCGGCTTGATTTGCTGTAATAAGGTGTTGGATGATTTTTTCTTCAGAAGCGTTCAAGGCATTGAATCCTGCAAAGACGTAATAACTTTCTTTTAATTCTTTTGAAAATTCCGTTAGATTCCCCACAGCTTCACGGTAGATAAGCCCCTGATAACCAACTTTCTTTTGTAATAAATAAGCATACAGCGATTCATAATATTTAGGAAGTAATTTCCAGAAATCAATGTATTTCTCCAGTAAGGCTGTTTTATTTTCAACTTCTATTCCCCATTTTTTAATATCCTCAATATCCTTTAGGTAGGACAAAACATGTGTTGGATCTAATAGATAACGATCAATTTCATTAAAATCTTGTAAAAGTGTTTTTGCCCAATTGGCAAAAAGCTCAAAAGATTGTTGGTTTGCTTTGTCGGTAATCGACAAATATACATGATAGAATTCAAATAGCAATTCAATAGAATCAATAGAACGAACCTTAGCTATATTTTGAACAAAGTCTTCAATACTAATAATCTCAGGAGCTAAAATATTAGTTTTTATTTGTTTTTTCAAGGCTTCGATCAAAAAGACTTTGGCTCTTTTATTTGGTAAAACAATCACCGTATTGGATAATTCTTTACTAAGATTTTCTAATAAATAGGCTGCAATTTTATCTAAAAAAGGAATTGTTGTCATTTTATAAAAATAAAAAAACGCCCTGATAATTCAGGGCGTTTTCCATATTAATTTTAAACAAAAATTATTTCACTAAAATAACTTCAGTTCTTCTGTTTTGTGCTTTACCAGCAGCAGTTTTGTTTGTTGCAATTGGGTTTAACTCACCAAAACCTTTTGCAGATAGATTATCAGCATTAGCACCTCTTTCGATTAATGCATTTTTAACTGCATTTGCTCTTTCTTCAGAAAGTTTTTGGTTGAAAGCTTCAGATCCATCACTATCAGTATGTCCTTCAATACTAAATTTAGCATTTGGATATTGTTTGATAATATTTGTAATAGCATCTAACCTTAATGGAACATCAGTTGATTTAAAAGTTGCTTTACCTGAATTGAAATAAACATTTTTAGCTTCCATTTTGATGCTTTCAAGGACTTGTGAAGTTACCTCAGGACATCCTTTATTACTTGCTGGACCAGCTACTTTAGGACATTCATCATCTTTATCTAAAACACCATCTCCATCAGCATCAGGCCATGGACATCCAGCATTATCTTTAGGTCCTTTTACTTTTGGACATTTGTCATCTTTGTCAGCAACTCCATCACCATCAGCATCAGGACATCCTTTCATAGCTTTTGTTCCAGCTTCTTTTGGACAAGCATCCTCAGCATCTGTAATTCCGTCTCCGTCTGAATCAGGACAACCATTTAAAGCTGCAATACCAGCAACATCTGGACAAGCATCATCTTTATCTGGAATACCATCTCCATCAGTATCAGGACAACCATTGAATTGTTTTAAACCTTTAACGTCTGGACAAGCATCGTATTTGTCGTAGATACCATCTCCGTCAGTATCTTTACCTCCAAATTTGAAAGTCAACCCAACAGTATGTTGAAAATGACCTGGTGCATCTGGCGTACCAGAACCATCTACATAATCACCACCTAAAAGCTCGCCACTTTTGTAAGTACTAGCGAATGATAAACCAACATTTTCACTAAACCAAAATGCAATTCCAGCACCTGCGTTTATTGTTCCATAACTACTATCACCTAAGAAAGTATACCCTCCACCTACGTGAAGATCTGGATCAATTACTTTTGATTTAATTAAATTCATGAAACTGTATTTAACAGAACCATCAATTCCATAATACATTAAATCACCAGGATTAGAAGTCACATAATTTCCTCCTGCGTAAGTTACAAATTTCTCAATTTTATTTACAGAACCTTGAACTCCAACAGAGAAATTATTCCCTATGTATCTAGATACCGACAGGTAAGAGATAGAAGGAAGAATGTTCCAATTGTCTTTTACTTTAAATAATTGAGAAGAATGGTTATCTAACCATCCTTTGTCTCCTCCAGCACCAGCTCTGGTATCAACTGCATTTACTCCAAAAGAGATAGCCCACGGATTGTTACTGTCTTGAGCGTGAGAGGACAAACCAGTCACCATCATTGCAGCAATAAATAGTCTGTTAAGATGTTTCATACGTATTTTTTTTAATTACAATTTATTTATTACTAACAAATGTAGTGCGTATTTTTTTAACTTCAAAATAGATTGTTAAAAAAACCGCCAATAAATCAAAAAAACTATATAATTTTATCAAAATTAACATTTTAACCTTGTTTTTTTTTAAAAAAATAGCTATTAAGCACACTAATCTTATTCATTATTATTCAACATAAAAGAGATTAAATTTCAAAAACACTAATCTCTTCATCAATGTAAACTAATATTTTTTGTGCTATTTTATATCCCATTTGTTCTATAGCGACTTGGTAGTTCTCTAGCTGCTTTTGATATTTATTGTTGTGTACGCCTGTTTTGTAATCGAGTAACAAAATTTCATTGTTTTTAGTCAAAACCATCCTATCAGGCTTTACTATCTTTCCTTCTTTCTGGATAATCGTTTGTTCGTTCATAATAACATTACCTTCCTCAAAGAACAATACCAATTCTTCGTGTGTCACAATATCATAAAGCGTTTGCAGAACCAATTCTTTTTGCCCAAAATGTATTAACCCACTTTCAATAGCTTTTTCTACAGCCAAACCAACATCTTTTTTTGTTTCCACAAAAGACAATATTTCATGAATCACATTTCCATAAGCAATAGATTCTTGTTGATGTGTTCCCCACATTAACGCTTCGCGTTGGGCAATTTTGATGTTTTTAAAATCCAACTCATTTCTAACGACTGGAATGATCCTAGATTTATCAATATGTCCTTCAATTGGCGAAACCTTATCCGAACTCCCCCATTCATAAGTGTTTTTTTCTGGATTAAAATCTGAATATTGCATTAGGTAATGAATGAAAAAAGAGGACATATTATTATCTTTCACTTCGCCTTTAGAGGTGAAATTTCGATTCGAAATAACATACAATTGTTCTTCAGCTCTAGTTAAAGCTACATAAAGTACATTAATATTATCCAATAGTTCTTCTTGCTTTTTTTGATCATAAACTGATTTAGCTACTCCACCAAAACCTTCTACAGCTTTACTATTGTCAATTAAAACTTTTGGCAATCCTAATGTTTCATCTTCATTTGTAAGCCACAATTTGTCTTTAGGCTTCATTACATAATCTTCTTCGGCAAAAGGAAAAATAACGACAGGGAATTCCAATCCTTTTGATTTATGAATCGTCATGATGCGTACTGCGTTATTCCCCTCTGGTGAAGGAATGCTAAATTTACTCGCATTTTTATCCCAGAAGTTTAAGAAGTCAGCGATACCCGCTTGATTACGAACGTCGCGCTCCAGAACAATGTCGAGAAAATATTGAACATACGCAGAGGATGGCGCTTGTGGAAGTACAAATTTTGAGATTATTATTTCCACAGCTTCATACAAAGATTTTTTTCGGATGTTTTGAAAGGAAAGATGGACGCCATAAGTTGTAAGCCAAATTTCAAAGTCGGCTTCTGCTTTTAATTCCATTCCCGAGAGGATGAAATCGTGAGTTGGCAACTGGTCTTGGTTATTTTCGGCTAGGAAATATAGAAAATTGGCTTTAGCCTCTAAGTCGGAATTGTTTTTTAAATATTTAAGCAAATCAATAATAAATCGAACCTCTGTAGCATTTTGAATCATCAAAGTTTCTGATGATAATAAGGGTATTTTTTGTTCCGTCAAATAATTGGCAATGGCAATTCCTTGGTCGCGTTTGCGAGTCAGAATTACAATATCCTTATATTCAAAACCTGATTGAAGTACTTTTTCAATGGTTTGCTGTGTCGCTTGTAAATACAAATCCGTTTTACCAAGCGCTTCTTCTTCGTCCTCTTCAGGCTCTTCAATGTTTGGGATGAAGGAAATATTGACATAGCCCCCCGTTTTATCATTAGTTTTTTGATGGCTGTGGTTTTCATATAAATCTTTATAATCTGGATGCTCAAATTCGGATGAAAGCATTTTGAAGAAAGCATTGTTGAAATTGATGATTTCCGAATAACTACGATAATTTTTATCCAAATGCACCAAATCTTTGTCTGGATTATTGAACGGATTTAATTCCTTACTTAAATCAATAAATTGTTCCGCTTTTCCTCCACGCCAGCGGTAGATGGATTGTTTGGGGTCGCCCACAATCATCAAGGTTCCTTTGTCTCCATAATCATCTTGTCCTGAGAGCGCATTATCAATTAGCGGAATCAAGTTCTGCCATTGCATCTCAGAAGTATCTTGGAATTCATCAATAAAAAAATGACGGTATCGCTCTCCTAATCGCTCATATATAAAAGGTGCGGGTTGGTTTTGAATTTCACGATGAATGATAGCATTAAACTCGGTAATGGAAAGCACATTTTGCTCTTGTTGAATTTTGGCTAATTCATTGCTTACAGTATTCAGTAATGAAAGTGGTGTGATGTTCTTAAGAAAGGCTTTGTAAAAATCTCGTTTTGCAAAATTTTCATAAATAACTTTTAATTGTTGAAGCAACTCAGGAATAATGCTTTCGATTGTGTCACGATCTTTCGCCGTTTTATTGATTTTTATATCAACAATTTCATGATAGGTTTTGTTGGCGGGATTGAATTTGCCATCAACAATACTTTGAATGTGTTTGGGGAAATATTGTCCTGAAAACGATTTGAGGTCTATTCCTTTTTGGTTTATTAAAGCTACCGTTACTTCTGCAAGTTTTTGATTTTCTTCCTCTAATTCTTTACAGGAAATCTCTAATTTTTTCTTTATTTGAACAAATTCAGCAATACTTTTATTATGAAAATGGACGATTTCGTTGCGA
>JAHEBK010000376.1 GCA_024642295.1 Flavobacterium sp.
TGATTCTTCAATGTTCAAAGTAAATAGTGGTTTCTTGGCAGGTAGTTTATTGATTTGCGGTATATTAGTTGCTTTGTATTCTGTTTTCTGGTAATATAAAGAAACGTTTGATTTTAGAAGCCCTCTTTTTTAAAAGAGGGCTTTTGTTTTTTGTATTATCCCTTAATAGTTGACTATTTTATAATTGGTATCGTCGTTTTTCTTATAGTATTTTTATTTGGAACTAAACCACTCGTTCTGAAAATACATAGGTTTTTGACAAAGGGCTTAAATTCGCTTATTCTTTAAATTCAAGTATAAAATTTGAATCACTATTACCGTCTTTTTTTGATGCATTTTCTATGTGCATATAGACATGATTTTAACTAACAACCCCTTTTTTAAATAGCTGTTTATTTGTATCAAAAGTGGACGACAATGCTTTTGAACATCTCTCTTCAAAACTATATACCTATGCTAGTACCCCCCAAACAACATAACATGGTAATCTGCTTACGGAATGCTATTTTTTTCATAAAGCTATACTCAAACTAAAGATAAATATTTTTAAAGTAGTACAATAAATTGCAGGGTTTTAAACTCAAAATTGGAATAATAAAAACACCCCAGCTTTTCAGAATTAAATTCCGAAAATTTGAGGTAATTTTACTCCTAGGATAAGTTTTTAATCTGTGTTGAATTTCGTGAAAATTAAATTTTAAAGTGGTATTTAGTTAATTTTCAAAAACTCACCTTTGAAATTCTGATTTAAAACCGTCATTTCTATTGGAGAACCATCAGCATCGGGAATTACTTCAATAGATGCTTTTCCGTTGGCCATTTTTATAGATTCGCTTCCTGTAGGTGTTCCTTGGTTTTTCATTGTTATACCACCTTTTAGACATTGGAAATACACTCTTTCTTCATAATCCAAACAACGCAAATTGTTTTTATCAACCGCAATAGCAGTCACTAAGTAATTTCCGTTTTTTAATTTTTCGGAGGATAATGTTAAACCTAGAGCCGTTTCGTTTTTCTTAAATCGGTAGTTTACATTAATCGTATCTGAGACGGTTTTACCATCTTTGGTTTCACCAACAGCTATCAAAGTGTTTTTTCCTTCTTCAAAGTTTAAATCCCAGTTCAATCCACAAGCAGGAAAAGCTTTGCTATCCCGTTGCTTTTTACCTAATGATTTTCCGTTATGGTAAAGCGTCACTTGGTTGCAATTACTGTACACGCTGATGTTTCTCGCGACATCTTTTGGTCCTTGTCTTTCTGTCCAAGTATGGGATTCAATATACGTAAAAGGTTTTTCGCTCCAGTAACTTTTGAATACATAGTACGCATCTTTTGGATTTCCGTTTCTGTCTGTCAACCCTTTTTGGTTCATATAAGGAATATCATCTTCTGGACGCAAAGGCGTTGCAAAATCTTTGAATGCCCACTGAATATTACCCACAAAGTCGGGATCATTTTCGGCAACATGTAAATGCCAATCAAATAAATCAACAATATAATTTTCGCTCCAATCACCAATTTGTGCAATATTAGCCACTTGTGTTTGAACGATGGCTTCTTCCCAGCCTTCGGATTTGATAAGTCCTTCACCCGTAACAGGTTTTTCGGTATGACGACCTACATGGCTGTCTCCACCATATTCTGCATGGATAAAATGTTTGTATTCTTTTTTGTAAGTATCCAATGCTTTTTGATAGCTTTTGTAACTTCCAGAATACCAACCTGACCAGATAGAAGGGGAGAACACATCTACAACATGGGAACCTTCATAATATTTTCGGATCGCTGTTTTACGAGTAGGATCAAGTTGGTGAGCCAAATCATTCAATTCACTTAAAAAGGCGGTCGTTTTTTCTGGATCATCACCACCTGGGAAATCAGGTAACCAGTTCATTTCGTTTCCTAATGACCAAAGTATAATACTTGGGTGATTGTAGTTTTGAGCAATCATTTCGGTAAGCATGTTTTTGCTATTCGTTTGCCACACCTCATTTCCAAGGCCACCACGACACCATGGCAATTCGTCCCAAACTAATAAACCTAGTTCGTCACAAGCTTTGTAAATCTCAGGGTCTTGAGGATAATGTGCCAGACGTACAAAATTAGCGCCCATTTCTTTGATGGCTTCCATATCAGCTCGATGCTGTTGGTTTGTCATTGCTGCACCTACACCTGCATGTTCTTCGTGTCTATGTGTTCCCCGAATTAACAGTCGTTTTCCGTTGAGGTAAAAAGGACCATGATCTTTAAATTCGAACCAACGAAAGCCTACTTTTTCAGTCATTTGGTCTTTTTCGTTGTTCTTGTCAAATAAAGAAACACTAACGGTATAAAGATTCGGTTTTTGAGTATCCCATAATTCGGGATTCATGATATTTTCAAATGCGATTGTTGTTTTTTCGCTATTG
>JAHEBK010000052.1:0-5114 GCA_024642295.1 Flavobacterium sp.
CCAAACATGCGATTGGCGTATAAATTTAATGATGATAATAAAGTATCACTCTTTTTTAACCGAAGAGTAGACAGACCCAATGAAGTCGATATTCGAATTTTCCCAAAATACGATGATGCGGAAATTATCAAAGTTGGAAATCCGATGTTGAAACCACAATTTACTAACTCATTAGAATTAGGCTATAAAACGAATTGGCAAAAAGGTAGTTTGTACACTGCTCTTTACCATCGTTTTGCAGACGGGACGATTACGAGAATCTCAAGTACAGTGCCTGGAAGCCAGATTATCTATGCGACTTTTCAAAACGTTAATAAAAGCTACAATTCTGGAATCGAAATGGTATTGTCTCAAGAAGTGAGTCCGCTATATTCCTTTAATGTAAATGCCAATGCGTATCGCAACCAAATCAATGCTTTTACTGTAGAAAACAAATATCCTACTACACACTTATTTTCGGCAGGAGAACAAGTGATTTATTCTGGAAATCTAAAATGGAACAACAGTTTTCATTTTACCAAAACCGTAGATGCCCAATTGACAGGAATTTACTTGGCTCCAGATATCATTCCGCAAGGAAAAATGGAATCGCGTTATTCTGTTGACTTTGGTATCAAAAAATCAGTTCAAAAAGGAAAAGGAGAACTCTTCCTCAATGCAACCGACTTGTTAAACACTATGGTTCCTAAAAAGCGAATTCAAGGTGATGGCTTTTATTACACCAGTAATGACTATTATGAAACCCAAGTCATTCGACTAGGTTACAATTATAAGTTTTAAATTATTAAAAAAAATAAAAATAGCTTTAAAACAATTGTTTTAGAGCTATTTTTTTATTAATTTAGATGTACTTTCCAAAAACAAAACCCCTCCCCATTTCTAGATTTCGAAAAAACTAAATACGTGAAAAAACGAAAACTATCAACTTTATAAAACCAAATTTTAACGGTTTTTATTTTATGATTTTTTTTTAATAAATTCATTGTATTGAAGCTATAAATAAGCACCAATTATTTATAAAAAACCCATCATGAAAAAATACTACACCATAGTACTTATACTCTTAATAGAATTATTTTCTTCATATGGATATGGACAAAAGAGTGTTGTCTATAATACTATTGAAACTCAGAATGTCATGTATTATTCCGTAGAAGAAATTGTAAATCTGAAATTTGGAGGAACAAAAACAACCTATACCGTCTCCGATTTAAGTCTTATCAGCAAAGCTGATTTAGGACCAAACAACATTCGAATTATCACTCCAATCTATAAAAATGAAAATTTTACTAAAAAAAATTACTACATAGAAACTAAAAATTTAAATCCTGATTCTGGATCCCAACAAAGAACCACACTTACTGAAATTAAAATTGATAGTAAAAAAATTGATATTCCTGAAAACCCACAAATAGAAAAAGAGGCACTAGCCTTAGTCATTAAAAATATTATTGTAAAAGAGCCTGTTGTTGAAATAGCTAAACCTGTCAAAATGATTAAATCTATTACTGTAGTTAAACCTGCAGAAACTAGCAAAATTGTAGAGAATGTCAACATTGCAAAACCAAGAGAAAAAGTAGATCACATCAACATCAATGTCATGGATATTTATGAAAGAGTTGCTGATAAAGGCTATCAATCTATATTTATGTTTAAAGAATTAGCCAACTACTTTTACTTTAATAAACAAATGGAAAAAGCAGTGAAATGGTATGAAGAACTATTTGCTATGACAAATGATTTAGCCCCCGAATATTACTTCCGATTTGGAGACGCATTAAGAAAAACAGGAAAAACACAAAGAGGGGAAGAATTGGTTGAAAAATTCAATCAATTAACGGAATGATTTTAATTTATACAAAACCTTAAACCATTAAGATATTACATTTTGTAAAAAACAAATATCTCAATGGTTGTTTTTTGTCTAATTATTTACCATCAACATAATCTTGTAAATAACTAAATCGAGTTGTTAATTTTCCGTTTTTAGTAATTTGTGCTCTTTGAAGGATTCCATCTTGATCACCATTAAAAAAAGCTGGAATAACATTTTCAGTAAACATTTCTCCAAAACCTACACTGGAATCTTTAGGCAATTCACTTGGTAAATTATCTATTGCCATCACCACAATAGCAGCTGGATGATAAATATCTACTTCTTTATTTTCAGAAGGTAAATAACCGTACAGTGGTTCCTCAATCGTTGATGATCTTAGAGTACACGCAATTGGACCTTTGACATCACATGAAATATCTGCAACAACTTTAATATGACAATCTTTGGACTGCAACATCTCACGAGTCAAAATCGCTGGTGAATTATTATCAAAAAAATGTCCCGAAATATAAATATCTGAAACCTTAGTAAATCGTTCAAAATTAGATTCAAAAGCTTCTTTGTTTTCGATGAAATTTTCAAAATCGAATTCTTGATTATCTTTTCTTTTGTAATAATCCAAAACACCAATATGGGTATAAACCGATTGTGCGTATTTTTTAGTCAAATAATTGTCAATCGAAACTTCTTTAATTTTTATAGCATCCAAGATTTCTTTAGCTCCCTTACCTACTTTTCCCTTACCGGTAACAACGATTTTTAAGGGCGGTAAAACCAATCTTTTAAGGTAACGTATAAGTTCTTCTTTTCCGTTTAAAGTAACTGCTTTAGGCAATTTAAACAATTCAAACTTTATCCCAAAAGCACGAATACTATTGTAAACCCCTACATAACCTGCATATTTTCCAAAACCGATTAACCTGCGATTGTTTTCATCAACAATGGTTTCGTGATCATACAAATCAATATTTTTTTCTAAAACAACTTGAAGAAGGGTTCTATTATGAGGTTGTTTTTTTATAGTATGCGAGAAAAAGAAATAGGTTTTATTTGGAACTAATTGCTCAACAGGAATTTCTTTAACACTAATTAAAACATCACAATCACTAACATCAGTGACCACTTCAATTCCTAACTCTTGATACGCTTCATCTTTAAATGCTCTAATACCTGAGGATTCAACTTTTACTGAAAAATCAGGATATTGTTGTTTTAAATGCACTAATGCTTGTGGCGAAAAAACAACTCTTTGGTCTGGCGGATTTTTTCTTTCTCTTAAAATTCCAAATTTCATATATAGTTTTATTATAGCAATGCTGCTAGACTTAAGTTAATAGTTACAAAAAAAATGATCGTCTAAATTTCATCTTTAAATTAAAAAAATTGAGAACTACTGAATTTCAAACTTATCCACAAATCAACTTAAAAACGTTGATAATTTTTCATAAAAGTCTTCTATCGAATGGGAGAAACAGAGTTCAAATCAATATATTTGTTTTAAAGCAACTCAATAATGACTTTCATAAAAAAAACAAATATACCACAATTACTTTTGCTCTTATTCCTTTTAACCTCTTGTAAGCAAAAGAATGATTCAGAATTAAATTTATCCGAAAATAACAGCGAAAAAAAAGATTTCGTTTTAAGAGAAGGTCCAAAACTTTCAGACCACTATGTTCATTCGAAAAAAATTGCCATCGAACATTTTTACAATAAAAACTGGCCTAACAACAGTCTAAATGGTGGTTTTTTAGTTGCTAAAAACGGTCAAATTATTTTCGAAAGATACGAAGGCTATAGTAATAATAAAACGAAATCTGAAATGACAAGTAGTAGTCCATTACACATTGCATCCGTTTCGAAGGTCATGACTGCTACTGCTGTTTTAAAATTAATTGAACAAAAAAAACTAGATTTAAATCAAAAAATCACTACACTTTTAAAAGGATTTCCTTATCCAGACGTTACTATTAAAACCCTTTTAAATCACCGTAGCGGCATCCGAAACTATTCTTATTTTACAGATAAAAAAGAAATTTGGGATCGTCATAAAATGTTGAGCAATCAAGAAATGCTACAATTGATGATTACCAAAAAAATTAATCTTGAATTCCGTACCGATAGTCGTTTTAGCTATTGTAATACTAATTATGCCATATTGGCTTTGATTATCGAAAAAGCAACTGGAGTCCCTTATAAAGAAGCGATGAAAAATATCATTTTCAAACCACTAGGCATGACCGACACCTATGTTTTTGATTATGAAAAAGACAAACTGACAGCAAATCCTTCTTATAGAGGTAACTTTTCGCTATATTATTGGGATTATTTAGATGCCATTTATGGGGACAAAAACATCTATTCGACACCTAGAGATTTACTAAAGTTTGATATGGGGCGTAATGACCCCGATTTTTTTAGTCCAAAATTATTACAACAAGCATTTACCCCTTATAGCAATGAACACAAGGGACAAAACAACTATGGTTTAGGCATCCGAATGATTAACTGGGATTCTGGGCAAAATTTATACTTCCATAATGGTTGGTGGCACGGGAATACATCGGCTTATATTACTCTACCTGAAGAAAAAGTGACCATTATTGCTTTATCCAATAAATTTAATCGAATGACCTATAAAGTTCGAAATCTTGCAGCTATGTTTGGTGATTATCCTTTCAAACTAGATGACGACGGGAAAGAGGAATGATTTTTGATGAATTTATATTCAAGATTCATTAAAAAGAATATCTTTGCACACTCAAAAAACATGGGGTCGACTGGTTTTGACAGCAAGTCGAATTGAAATGTAAGCACGTCGAGAACTGGGACAATTCTCGCTAATAAAAGGTCTCAAAACACTTACACGGCGAAGGAAACTACGCTCTTGCTGCATAATCTGAATTATAGTAAGATTAGCCTCGTCCTACAAGGTAGGAAAGCAGGATTTACCTCGAAAGCTTTGGTTTATGGCGGTCGACTCAGGTAAATCGTAAATTTAAACCTAGATTTCCATGAGCTTCGGGTGGATTTCGAAACTAAAGAAGATAAGCGTTGTGCGACTGTTTCTGGTCTATCACAATGTCGAAAACTCAATCAGGAAATAAGCGTGTAGAAAGCCTTTTAGTTGCTTGTTTGGACCCGGGTTCGATTCCCGGCGACTCCACTGGATGAAGCCGTCTCAATACCAACTTGAGGCGGTTTTTTTATACAGTATAAATTTTGGATTGTTTTATAAAAATCTCAAGACAACCTAAAATTACCCTTACGCTGCAAT
>JAHEBK010000052.1:5124-8784 GCA_024642295.1 Flavobacterium sp.
ACCCCCCCATTGACGTTTTGGGATAAGCGACTGAATTACAAGTTGTTAAAAAACAGACCTTTAACCCCTCTCAAGAGGGGAATTAGAAGTACAAACATTCAAATAACGTCATTTTATATTGCGTTTTTTGAAAAAAATTATACCTCGAACTGACGAAAAATCACCATCAAAAACTAATTACACCCAAAACGGGTTAGGTATTTATTATTTATCAATAAACTCTTTTTGCATTTACTAAATTGTTTACATTAAAAAAATGTGTGTTCTAAATTTAGAAAAATCCCATTAGGTGAGATTCTAGTCATTGAACTTAGTATTTCTTTTTTTACACCCAAATCAATTCGTGTTTGACTCTTTACAATAAATTGAATTGTAGGAGCAACATCCAAATAAGATTTTCCGTTTTGGTTGATTGTTTGTCCAAGAAATTCCAACATCAAGTTAATGTTTGTTTGTTTAAAATTATCGTATTTAACGGGATGAATTAATTTACCAAATGATAAAGAAAAATTAGTTGCATACGATCCCTGTTCAGCAGGAAAAATGTTACCAGCGTTATTGTTCAGCGCTTTTTTAAAACTCAAAGAACTACTTATTGCTATCTTATTAAGCAATTGTGTTGCAATTAAACCCAGTTCGTAACCTGAATTATATCTTGTAATATCTATTTCCTCTTGATTCACAATTGTATTATTAACACTATACCTAGCAAATCCTGCCATTCTAAAATGACTACGAAGATCATCCACCGAAAAAAAACGGTATTTACTATAAATACTCACTCCTTCATATTTTATTTGGTCAGAACGAGTACTTGCAAACAATGATGCATTGACTATAAGTCTTTTATGAACACCCCACATCAATTTAGGCATAAAAAAATGGTTGTATCCTGAACCATCAATTCTTTTATATATAGCATTAGAAAATCGAACACTTACCGAACCTTTAGACATGGTACTTGCGGGTTCAGTAAGCGCAAAAAGTTCTTGTCCTTGAAGATTAATGAAAAATAAAAGTAATCCAACATAGATTATTCTTTTCATTATTGGATGATTTTGACATGATACACTTCTTGACCTTGAATTTCTTTTTGTAATAATTTATTAATACTTTTTAAGTCCGTATTATACTCCTTTGAAGTTACAAAACCTTTATCCAAAATTTTAACTTTAGTTGATATGCTATTTTTTATAAAACTACCCTCCAAAACCTCAAAAGTTACATTCTCTTGATTCAATTTATTGAATCCGTTTGCTACTAAAGTATTTGTAGGCAAGAAAGCAATTAATGACCCTACAAAAAAACCAGCTTCCTCAACTTTATTTTTTAAAACATTTGGTTTAATATGATTGTCTTTTTTTAAATAAATCATAAAAGAATTGGCTTCTAAATTAGTATCTACTTTTTCCACCTCTGGAATTTTGAGTAATTGTTTGTAAATAGCTTTTGAACACATTGAGCATGTCAATCCGGTGGCGATAATTTCGGCTTTTTCCATTTGTGCCATCGCAAGATTACTCATCACTACTAATAGCATTAAAAAAAATCTTTTCATAGCATTCAATTTAAAACTATTTGACAGCTTGAATAGTTACAGGTCCCAACAATCCTGACGGTACTAATTCTTCATCTGGCTTGATACCATCTACGACTAACCATGTTGTTTTTTTTGCTTCAGGCAAACCTTTATCACCTGTAAGTCTATTACGCCATACGTTAACCACTTCAACTTCTATAACATTTTCCCCTTCAACCAATGCCTCTGTCGCATTAAGCTTATAAGGTGCAATCCATGTGGTACCAATACTCTTACCATTAATTTTAACAGAAGCCATAACCCCCACTTTACCTAAATCTACAAAATAATCATTTCCTGAATCTGATTTTTTAAAATTAAATGTGGTTTTATAAACCGCTGTACCTGAATAATATTTAATTTTATCTTCTTTACTTGTTATCCAATCCGTCAGTTTTGGAAATGTAATTGTTTCGTTTGGACCAATGTTCTTATTGCTGAAATCTACAGTCCAAGCCTTATCTAGTACTTGAACTTGTTTAGATTCAGGAAAATTATTATTATAAGTTGTTGCTTTTGCTACAGCATCATTAGAAAATACAACAAACCAACTTTCAAGCCCTTTCATTGTTATCGGAACAAACGTTCTTCCATCCTTTTCAGTAAACTCCTTTAATGGTCTAATACGCCCTGAAATAGCATCCCACAATTGTGGTTTCAAACCTTTAACTCTAAACGAGGGGTTCAAGGTTATTTCTTTTTCGCTTTGATTAGTCAAAAAGTAGATTTCCATTCCATCCATGGTACGATGTGTCCATAATACTTTTTTATCCTTTTCAATAATTACATCTTTATTAATGTTTAATTGAGCCAATGCGTCTTGCAATTCTAAACCATCAGCAATGTATCCTTCTCCATATTTCTTTAATTTCCCAGGATTTGAATGCCACATCTTATTCGCTAAGTCAGCTACAATTTTATCACACTCTGGATAGTTTTCTAAACTTGGAGATTTTTCAGGAGCACTTCCAAATATTTTTCCTCCTTGTTTTACTAAGCTTTCTATTTTAGTCAATAACTCTGGTCTCATTGTCTTAAATGGTGGTAGTACCATTAAACTATAGGACATTCCGTCAGGTAACATTAACTTACCATCTTTAACAGTCATTCTGTTCAAAATAACTTCAGCATTAATATAATCATAAGAATAGCCATCTGGCAACTCTGGATTACGAACACCTGTCATTATTGGCGTGTTTTCTCCAATAAAATAGCATACATCAGCAGCATATTTACCTTGTTGCAAAAGGTGCTGACTACGTCTTAAATAATCAAAATATGACTTCCCTTTCTTAAACCATGTATTATGTCTGTTAAACTCCGTGCTAAACCAAGCATTTACTCCTGGAACTCTATTATCGTCTGGTTGATGGATGTAAAGATGCAATACAAAGTGATTGATACCTTCTGTAAATGACCAATCCCCACGCTTTTTTAACATCGCTGGATGTCTCACATAAGTTTTATTTGCAGCCGTAAATGCTTCAGCAGAAGTTCTAGGTTTTCCATAGATATGGGCAGCTGAAGAGGCCGCTTTACATTCAATATCACCTAAGGTACCTTCGTTCCAAAATTCACCACTTACCAAATCAGATTGACCACCGTACATCAAAAACTCAGATGGAAATCCCCAATGTCCATAATTTTCTAACCAAAGTTGAAGATTGTCATTGTTACTAGATTCTCTCAATCCTCCAGTATATTCATTAGCAACTGCATCAGCTACAGAGCGTCTCAAATCCCAAAGAAAACGGTCTGATTCCTCAACACTACCAACAATTCTACCTGAAAAAACAGGAAGGAATTTTTTAGGATTATACCCAAATTTAATTTGAAATTTTTCTTCATAACCATCTGTCCAGTTTTGAGATCCCATTTCGTAACTGTCTGCAATAACATATTTAAAGGCACTCTTACTCTCTTCAGGAATTCTTTTCAACAACTCACCAATAAACTTTCTGTAATGAAATTGAACCAATTTTTTATTCGCCTTATCTACCTCATATCCTTTTCCTTGTGGAGCCGCTGGTGAGTTTTTAGTTCCTGTAGGCGACATCCCGTAGCGTTGTATGATCCAATCC
>JAHEBK010000377.1 GCA_024642295.1 Flavobacterium sp.
AATCAATATGCCCAAAAAGCCAACTTTGATTTCTTAATACAAGATTTGATTCCGTATGAAAATGAAGTTGGTATTTTCTATGTGCGTTATCCTAATCAAAAACACGGCAGGATTACGGGAATTGTCTCTAAAGAATTCTTGGTTGTCACTGGAAATGGACAGGACACAATTGAAGAATTAATCCATGAGAATCCTAGATATGCCTTGCAATTGGATGTTTTGAAAAAGGAATACGGTCAAACTTTGAACCAAGTTTTGCCTCAAGGAGAGAAAATAAATTTGGTTCCCTATGGCAATCATGCTCGAGGAGCTAAGTTTGTTGATGGAAGTCAATGGATAACCCCAGATTTAGAAAAAGCAATTAATGCTGTTTGTGTTCAGGTTCCAGGTTTCTATTTTGGAAGATTGGATGTGATGTATCAATCTTTGGATGAATTAGAACAAGGGAAAAACTTTTCGATAGTAGAATTAAATGGCGCTGCTAGTGAACCGACACATATTTATGATCCTAAACATTCGTTGTTTTTTGCATGGAAAGAATTAGCCAGGCATATCACCTATATGTACCGTATTAGTGTGATGAATAATGCGTTAGGTTTTGCTTTTTTGCCTTATAAAGAGGGAGTGAAAGAATTTCGTTTGCATTTTGAACAAAGTGCTAAAATTGTCAATTTTTAATTCATGAAGGTTTTAAAGAATATATTGGTAGGCTTTGTGGTCAGCTTTCTGGGGTCATTGCCTTTGGGATATTTGAATTTTGTAGGACTCGAAATTTATTCAAAATCAGGGATTCAATCAGTAGTGTTTTTTATTTTAGGCATCATTCTGGTCGAAGCTTTTGTGATTTATTTTACCTTAATTTTTGCGAATCAATTGGTGAACAATAAAAAGCTAATGAAATGGATTGATGTTTTTGGAGTCTTTTTTTTATTGATTATTGGGTACTCATTTTATTATCATGCTTCAGAATCAATAGAACAACCTTCCGTCTTAAATCAATATATAGCTTATTCTACTTTCTTTTTAGGAGTGGTTTTAAATTGTTTGAATTTTTTGCAATTGCCTTTTTGGACCGCTTGGAACTTATATTTGGTTAACGAAAAATACATCGTCACAAGAGGGAAATTGAAGTTCTATTATCTCTTTGGGACGTTATTGGGTATCTTTTGGGGGATGGTTACGATTATTTATTTTTTGGATAGTTTGACAAGTAAAATAGGTTTCTTGACCAAGTATCTTATGCCAGTGATAATTCCTGGGTTCTTTTTGATTTTAGCGTTGTATCAAGCCCGTAAAGTTTATAGTAAACATTTTTCTGGCAATGGAATTCGAACATAATCTTTCTCAGTATTATTTGGTTGCATTACACAATTACTTCTGATGTAAATAGGCGAGAGTTGGTTGATTTTATTTATTTTTGTTTTTAAATGGAAAGGGAATAAAACTTATTATGATTATAAATAGGTTTTATTGTCAGTTCGAGCGAAGTCGAGAACCACAAAGCATCTCGACTTCGCTCGATGTGACAAAAAAACATTAGACTTTTCTATATTTATAATTGGTATAATTTAAAATAAAATATCTTTTCGATTATTTGGCATATGAAAAATATAATAGTTACAGGAACAAGTAGAGGAATAGGATATGAGTTGGCATTGCAATTTGCCAATGCGGGACATCAAGTTTTAGCGCTTTCAAGAAAAACACCTCGGATCTTAATTGAGCATGAAAATATTACCTGCTTGTCCGTTGATTTAGCTACAGAAGACGATCTCGATAAAGTGACTAATTTTATTTCCACCAGTTGGAAAAAAGTCGATGCCATCGTGCATAATGCAGGAAGTTTGGTTTGTAAACCTTTTGAAACTTTGACTCAAACTGATTTTGAAAACGTTTATAAAGTCAATGTTTTTGCAGTAGCCAATTTAACTCGTATTTGTCTGCCTTTTTTTCAAAAAGGAACCCATGTGGTAACCATAAGTTCGATGGGAGGAATTCAAGGAAGCTTGAAGTTTGCAGGTTTGGCGGCTTATAGTTCAAGTAAAGGAGCTGTAATCACCTTGTCGGAGTTATTGGCTGAAGAATATAAAGAAAAAGGCTTTTCGTTTAATGTTTTGGCATTAGGTTCTGTTCAAACAGAAATGTTACAAGAAGCTTTTCCAGGTTATCAAGCACCTATTTCGGCGGCTGAAATGGCTAATTACATTTATGATTTCACCTTAACGGGTAATAAATATTTTAACGGAAAAGTAATTCAAGTATCGTCAACGAATCCTTAACTCATAACTCACAATTTATAACTTTTGGAAGGAACCTTAGCTAAATACATACCCGATTTCGCAGTCAAACCCATTTTTGATTTGATTGTAACCAATGGCGTGCATTTAAAAATCGTTAACG
>JAHEBK010000378.1 GCA_024642295.1 Flavobacterium sp.
GGAAGAGGAACGCCGTTTGTTTTATGTTGCTTTGACTCGTGCAGAACATCAAGCGTATTTGACGTATGCGCAATCGCGCTACCGTTGGGGAAAACTAACGGACTGTGAACCTTCTCGTTTTATTGAAGAGATTGATGGTCAGTTCTTAGAATATTTGACGCCAGCAGAAAGCAATTACCGTTTTAATCCAATGATTGACAAAGATATTTTTGACGATGTGGATAAATCCAAATTCCGATTATCAAAACCCGCTAATGGAACGCCTCCTAAGTATGTGACGAATAACGAACCTAAATCGGAAATCAATGTTAGAAAACTAAAACCAGTTTCTGGAAATTCGTCTTCTGCAAAAGCGAATTTATTTGATAATAATTTAGTAGCAGGAAATTTGGTGATGCACGAACGCTTTGGTAGAGGCCAAGTAATCAATATTGAAGGAGTAGGAGCAGATAAAAAAGCGGAAATCAAGTTTGAAGTAGGTGGTATCAAGAAATTGTTATTGCGTTTTGCAAAGTTGGATATTATTGGATAAAATTTTGTTCGAAAGTTTCAGGTTTGAAGTTTCAAGTTAATGGAGTACCTTTAAATAAAAAGATATGGCTTACGACGAAAATTTGTCTTTACGTATTCAAAAGCAATTAATAGAGCGCCAAGTTGATTTCGTCGAAAAAAAGATGTTTGGCGGGAATGCTTTTATGATTCAAGACAAAATGTGCATTGGAGTTGTAAAAGACGAATTGATGCTGCGAGTCATGGATGAGTTTTACGAACCTTTGTTAGAGGGTAATCATGTGAAGCCAATGAATTTTACAGGTAAAACGATGAAAAACTTCCTGTTTATCGAACCTGAAGGGTATATTACGGAGCAAGAATTATCAAAATGGATTCAATACGCTATTGATTTTGGAGTAAGAGGAGTTCTGAAAAGCAAAAAGAAGAAAAAATAACGATTTGATTATGGGTATTGACTTTGTAAAATATTTCAAATGAAAACCAATTTCCCTATGTGTTTAATAAAAAAAAGAAGTATCAATAAATAAAAAAAATGGCAGAGTTTATCAAAATATACGAAGACAAACCAAGTGAAGCAGCAATTGCTAAGGTGGTTAAGGTTTTAAAAGCGGGTGGTTTGGTGATTTATCCTACCGATACCGTTTATGGTTTAGGTTGCGATATTACCAATTCAAAAGCTTTGGAACGTATTGCGAGAATCAAAGGAGTGAAACTCGAAAAAGCCAATTTTTCTTTTATTTGCCACGATTTAAGTAATTTGTCTGATTATGTTCGTCAGATTGATACGGCTACATTTAAGATACTTAAAAGAGCGTTGCCAGGACCATATACTTTTATTTTACCAGGAAATAATAACCTTCCAAAGGAATTCAAAAAGAAAACTACGGTGGGTATTCGTGTGCCCGATAATTCAATCGTGCTTGAAATCGTTCGTCAGTTGGGAAATCCGATTGTTTCGACTTCTATTCGGGACGAAGATGAAGTAATTGAATACACCACGGATCCAGAATTGATTTTCGAAAAATGGCAAAACTTAGTTGATATGGTTATTGATGGTGGATATGGTGATAATATAGGTTCCACAATAATTGATTTGTCTGAACACGAGCCAGTAGTTGTCAGAGAGGGAAAAGGAAGTCTGGATATCATTTAATATCGCAATGGATTTCAATAAATAAGTTGAAATGAATACGATTATGATAGTATGAAATTGCCTTTGGTTTTAGTTTTTTTAGTTGTTTGTCCTGAGTTTTTGAAAATAAAATCAAAGCCGAAATAGCTCCAATTGTAGCAAACAACATATCTGATTGCGTATCCCAAATATCTCCTTGTGTTCCTAAGAAAGCATCACCACCTTCACCTGTGGCAAGTGACACAAACCATTCGATCCATTCGTAAGCAGCGCTGATGGCTAAGCAAATTGATACAATGATAAAATTAAAAAAAGAATCATTGTTGATTACTTTTTTTCGAATAAACAATTCACGAATAATCATAGCAGGGATAAATCCTTGAGCAAAATGCCCTACTTTATCATAATTATTTCGACTTTGATGGAAAACTTCTTTAATGAAATCAAAAAGAGGTACTTCAGCATAAGTATAATGCCCTCCAATAAATAAAATAATGCTATGAATTAAAATTAATGAATAGGTGAAGTTTGTGAATCTAAATTTATTAAAAGTTATTGTTAAAATCAAAAGTCCAATGATAGCAGGAATAACTTCTAAAAAACAAGTAAATCCCTCTTTTGGATTAATAACAGACCATAGAAATACTGTAAAAAAGACAATGAGCATTAAATAGATAGACTTCATGAAGATAATTTTGTGAAGTGAAAGTAATAAAAAAAACCGCAATTCATTGTTTTGAATTGCGGTTTGTTG
>JAHEBK010000379.1 GCA_024642295.1 Flavobacterium sp.
AAGCAGAAACTCCTCCTTTTAATTTGTGAGGAGAACGAATTCCTCTATAACGGTTTTCTAATTCGATTGCCAAGGTAGTACTGTCATCCATTCCGTAACGACACCAAGCATTACCTACACAACTTTTTACTGCTCTCAATGATTTTCCGTAAGCATGTCCGCTTTCAAAACCATTATCGATTAATTTTTTCCAAATTGCAGGTAAGTCATTCAGTTCGGCGCCAAATAAATCCACACGTTGTGCACCAGTAATTTTAGTATATAAATTGTATTCTTTGGCTACTTCACCGATGGCGATTAATTTCTCGGCAGTTACTTCACCACCTGCCATTCTTGGAACTACAGAGTAGGTTCCGTTACGCTGAATATTTGCTAAGAATCTATCGTTTGAATCTTGAGAAGTAACATGTTTGTTAGCGGTATCATTGTAGATACTTGAAAAGATAGAGGAAAGAACAGGTCTACATACTTCACAACCATCTCCTTTACCTACAGTTCCTAAAACTTCATTGTGGTTGGTGAATTTGTTGATTTTTACAATGTCAAATAATTCTTGACGTGAGTAGGCGAAGTGCTCACAAACGGTATCTTTTACTTCTTTACCTAATGATTTTTGTGTTTCTTTTACCAAGTCAACCACCATTGGTTTACATCCACCACAACCTGAAGTTGCTTTTGTTAATTTGGCAACATCGCCAAAAGTTTCACAAGTACCATCAGTAATTGAACAACAGATTGCGCCTTTGGTAACATTCTCGCAAGAACAAATTACAGCAGTATCTGGTAAGTCCATAGCACTTCCCATTGTTGATGATTCTCCGCCTCTTGAACCTAAGATTAAATCTTCAGGGTTTTTAGGGATTGCCATTCCATTGCTGTAAATTTGGAATAAGGTATTATAATCGCTAGAATCTCCAACCAAAATTCCTCCAAGTAGTTTGGTACCATCTTTAGAGATGTTGATTCTTTTATAAATTCCGCTTAATTTGTTTTCATAAACAATAGGAGTTCCGTCTTGGTGCTCGATAAATGGATCTCCAAAACTAGCTACTTCGACCCCTATTAATTTCAATTGAGTAGACATATCAATCGTCTCTCTCATTGTTTTTTCGCCTTCTAGAATTTGCTCTGCAGCTACATCAGCCATTTCATATCCAGGAGCAACCAAACCATAAATCATGTGGTTGTATAAGGCAACTTCTCCAATAGCAAAAATAGATGGGTCTGAGGTTTGCATTTTGTTGTTTACCACAATACCACCTCTAACGCCCACTTCAAGACCAGCGGCTTTTCCTAGCTCATCACGAGGTTTGATACCTGCTGAAATCACTAGCATGTCTACTTTTAAAAGTTCCTCTTCTTCAAACATCATTCCGGTGATGGCATTTTCTCCATCGATGAATTGTGTTGATTTGCTAAGGTGTATTTTGATGTTTAATTCTTCAATTTTAGAACGTAGCATATTACTAGCGCCTTTATCCAATTGTCTTGGCATCAAGCGAGGAGCAAATTCTACTACATGAGGATTTAATCCTAAATCACGTACTGCTTTAGCAGCTTCAAGACCTAATAAACCCCCTCCAAGAACTGCTGCTTCTGTAGCGCCGTTTTGTTTTATTTTTTTGGCATAGCTCATTATCGCATCTAAGTCTTCGATGGTTCTATAAACAAAAACACCGTCTTTTTCTACTCCTTCAATTGGAGGGACAAATGCAGCTGAACCTGTCGCTAATACTAAATAATCATAAGAATGCGTTTTCTCAAGATGCGTAGTAATCGTTTTGTTTTCTTTATGAATATCGGTAATTAATTCCGATGTATTAAGAATAATATTGTTCTCTTCATACCAATTAGCTGTTGACATGGATAAATCATCAGCTGATTTTCCTGCAAAGTATTCACTCAAGTGAACACGGTCATAAGCGCGTCTAGGTTCTTCACCAAATACAGTAATTTGATATTTTTCTTGCCCAGTTTTCGAAATAAATTTTTCGCAAAATTTATAACCTACCATTCCATTTCCGACTACTATTATTTTAATCATAATATCATTATTAAGTATTACGTAGCAAATATACGTAGTTATACTTAATTAAATGTTCGGTTTTTTACTTTTTTGAAATTTATTGTAAATTATTTAAAAACTAAGGGTTAAATTGTGATTTTTGTAATTTTAAACCCTTTTTTTAGGGAAAACAGGTTTGAGTTTGCCCTGTTTTGGTTCTTTTGTTGCTTATTGTAAAAAACAAAAAAGCAATGAAGATGCTTTTTAAGGGAGAAAAATACGTAAAAAAGCATCTAATTTTCCCTTTAGATGCTTTTTTAAATACTTATTTTTACGTAGTTATATGGTGGTTTTTTGGGGAAAATATTTTTTTTGAAACCAAAAAGC
>JAHEBK010000380.1 GCA_024642295.1 Flavobacterium sp.
ATCAGAGATAGCAGGAGTTCCCGCATCCGATATTAAAGCGATTGTTTCGCCTGCTTTTAAACGCGAAATTAAATTTTCGACCGTTTTGTGCTCGTTATGCATGTGGTGACTGTGCATATGGGTGTTAATCTCGAAATGTTTTAATAGTTTTCCGCTGGTACGGGTATCTTCCGCCAAAATCAAGTCGGCTTCTTTTAGCATTCGAATGGCTCTAAAAGTCATGTCTTCGAGATTGCCGATAGGCGTTGGAACAATATAAAGTTTCGACATAGTTAGTGTAACATTGGTTTTTAAATAATCATTAGCCACATTTTTCAAAAAATAGATTATAGACTTTCGCAGCAGCTTTTTTTAACACACAGAGACATAGGTTTTTGAATGTAAAAAAAGTCGCTTTGCTTAGGATAGAAAATCATAGCTGTATCAATATGAACACTTTCTTTTAAAGGTTTCATGAGCCCTAAAATGATTTTAGACCTGAAACTTGATTAGAAAACTAAATATTTAACTACAATTTAGTTTATACCTAATCTGATGTAGTTGACACCTATTCTATGCATTACTATGATAAGCAAAGCGTTTTTAAGTTATACAAAAACCTATGTCTCTATGTGTTTAAAATAATTAATTTTATTTTGAGTATTTTATAAAAATTTCTTTTCGATAATATCCATAAAACGTTCTTCGTAATCTTCCTTTCCTTTCCAATCATTGTAATCTGGTTTTACCATTTCTTCAATGAAAGCTTTGGTTTCGTAAAAATTATCAAAGGTATTTAGTTGGCTCAACACGCGATTGTAATCTTCTCTGCTATTGCCAAAAAGGTGTTTTACAAAAGCGATTTGATCGTTCAAATCAATTTCTATTCCTTTAGAGAATTTATCGTTTATAGAAACTATTCTTTGAGCCGTTTTTTCAACTGTTTTTTCAGCTTTAGCAGGGCTTGTTTCTTTTACCGACACCGTTTCAACTGCTTCAAAAACGGGTTCTTTAGGTATCGCTGGAACATCTTCAACTTTTACAAATTGAGGTTCGTTGTAGTCTCCACCTAATAAATCTTCGAAAGAAATTTGAATAGCTTCTGCTTTTTTAGGAGTTTCTGCTACGATTTCTTCTACTTCTGGTTCGTCGATTTCATCGTTTAATTCAAAGGCAGGTTTGAAAGCAGGAGGGGTTACTATTTCTGGTTTTTCTTCTTCAATAGTTTTTTCCGCTACAATATCTTCCAATTCTTCGACAGCAACAACTTCTTCAACTTCTTCTATTTCGGCAATTGGTTCTTCAATGGCTAGTTCTTCTTCTGTTTCTTCTGTAGCAACAGTGATTTCTTCGGCAGTAGTAAGTTCTTCTTCTATTGGCTCTTGAGTAGGAGTTTCAGCAATCACATTTTCTTCTATAACAGCTGTGACTTCTGGTGTAAGTTTATCTTCGTTATCATAAAACAACTCAACATCATCAATAATAGCCCCTTGACCAATAGTTGGTTTTGTTTCCCCGTATTGCTCTTCTACAAATCGCAAAACGGCTAGTTTTTCGTATAATTTTTGTGTTTCCAAAAACAATTGGTTGACATCGGATTTATTCTTAAGTTGAAGTATTCTGTGTGCAATGCTGATTAAATCTGCTTCCAATCTTTTTTTCATAACGGTAGAATTATAATATATAGCGAATGTTTTATGTTGTTTAAGTTCTCTAAAAAGGATTTGATTTTATCTGATGTTTAAAAAAAACGAATTATACCAATTTACACGAAAAACATTATTTTTTAAATTTCACGAATATCTACACTAGGCAAATGAAATAGGTGTAATTTTATTTTATCACTTTTTTTAATTTGTGACAATAAGTGTCATTCGTGTTTAACTTTTTTAATACAGTTGCCCGTTTTAATGATGCTAAATCCCTTTAATTGATAAAATTTTTCTATTTTTGAGATGCTACAAAAGTATAAAATATTATGTCCTTTTATCAAGGTACAAAGTAATAAAAACTATTCATTTTTTAAGTAAGAAAAAGATAAAATGTTTCTCGAAAATACAGTAAATCATAAAGAGCAATTTGGGTGGATTGAAGTGATAAGTGGTTCCATGTTTTCGGGTAAAACAGAAGAATTGATTAGACGTCTCAAAAGAGCGCAATTTGCCAAACAAAAAGTCGAAATTTTTAAGCCCGCTATTGACACCCGCTACCACGAGCATATGGTGGTTTCGCATGATGCCAATGAATTTCGTTCGACTCCTGTTCCGGCTGCAGCCAATATTGCTATTCTGGCACAAGGATGTGATGTGATTGGGATTGATGAAGCGCAATTTTTTGATGACGAAATCGTAACGGTTTGCAATGATTTGGCCAACCAAGGAATTCGGGTAATTGTAGCAGGATTGGACATG
>JAHEBK010000381.1 GCA_024642295.1 Flavobacterium sp.
TTATTTGAGTATTCCGATTTTGATTAATTCAAAAGATAATATTGAAGCTACTGGAATTCCAAATCAAAGTTTTGATGGTAAGGGAGCGGTGTTTTTGCTAGATTCAGGCATTGTTGGTGAAACAGCACCAATGGTCAATATTTTTATGGAAAACCTAAAAGACAAAGGATTTCGAGCGATGTTGAAAAACCAGTTTGTCAAACACACTGATGCTTGTGTGGAGAATTTTCTGGGTGGCGACATGAAGTCTTTATTTGCCAATACTAAAAAATTATCAAAAGTAGTTTTGAATCATTTTAAGCCAATGATTCCGGAGCAGTTTCATGCCCTTTGGCAAAAAGGAATTGATACCAATGACTATTATCTAAAATTGTGTGGTTCAGGTGGTGGAGGTTATATTCTAGGTTTTACTGAAGATTTAGAACGTGCCAAAGCATCATTGAAAGATTACAAGCTTGAAGTAGTCTATCAATTTTAAATTTCATTTCAGATAATAAATATTAAAATATCTTGTTTCTATTTTTGGAATACAAATGATTTCCTATTTAATATGCTAAGTAGAAAACAAAGGCTTTTGTCATGGAAGATTGTGAGTTTGTTCTCTGTAATTAGAGGCTATAACATCCCGATTATCATTTTGGCACAATACTTATCGGCGATTTTTATTTTAGCTCCAGAGAAAAGAGCTTTGGATATATTGTTTGATATTAATTTGTTTCTAATCGTTTTTGCTTCTGCAATAACTATTGCTTCTGGTTATATAATCAATAATTTTTACGACAATCAAAAGGATTTAATTAATAGACCTAATAAATCGATGCTCGATCGATTGGTGAGTCAAGCGACCAAGTTAAAAGTCTATTTTGCTTTGAATTTTACAGCTGTATTGCTAGCACTTTTAGTTTCTTTTAAAGTGTTTTTGTTTTTTTCGGCTTATATATTCCTAATTTGGTTTTATTCCCATAAGATTAAAAAATATACCGTTATTGGAAATTTAACGGCTACCTTAATGGCAGTGATTCCCTTTTTTGCCATTAGTTTGCATTACTATTACAGCTTGACATTTGAGGAAATTATCACAAATAAATCACACTTTGCGGTTATTTTTGCCCATGCTGCATTTTTGTCGTTACTGATTTTGATTCGTGAAATGATTAAGGATTTGGAAAACATCAAAGGTGATTTAGTGAATGACTATCGAACAATTCCGGTACGTTTTGGTGAAGTTGTTTCCAAACAAATAATTACAATTTTAACCCTTTTGACTGTTTTTCCAGTTTACATTCTTATTGCTGTCTATGATATTGGGTATATGGATATCTATTTTTATGTGGCTTTAATTGTTTTGATTTTCTTTTTGAATTATCTGTGGAAGTCCAGAGATAAGGTTCAATATGTGAAATTGCACAATGTATTGAAGTTTTTAATTGTAGGAGGTGTTTTTTGTATTGTATTAATTGACCCCTCCGTTTTGTATAATGGGAAAAGATGGATTTTATCTATTTTATTCATCTCCATAAAAAAGTAGTGGTTTTTTGTAATAGAAAAATTCACTAGACATAATTAGTGATTGATTTGATGCTTTAGTTAAATGCAGTCATTTACTTTTTCCATACTTTTACAATATGGAAAGGAACGAAACTCAAATTCTTCTGTACGAAGGAATCAAAAAAAACATTGATATAACCGAAAAAACATCTGATTTTTTGGTAATTGAAGCTCCTTTAGAAATTAGTATCAATCAAAATCCATTTACAGTGGTCATGCGTACTCCTGGAAATGATTTTGAATTAATAAGAGGCTTGCTCCATGCTGAAGATGTCTATCGATCCAATGTAAATCCACAAATGGAAGTAGTTTCTGAGAATGCTAATGCGTTTACGAAAATTGAAGTGACTATACCAGAAGATAAGTTAGGGAATGGCTATTTGAATAAACGATCGTTATTGTCGGTTTCTTCTTGTGGTATTTGTGGCAAACAACAATTGGAAGATTTTGATAGGCCGAAAGTAAAGTTGTCAAAACAGCATCCTCTTTGTTTAGATAGACTTCCTGAGATGTTTGAGCAAATGAACACCAATCAACGTACATTTCAATTAACAGGAGGTTCACATGCCGCAACTATTTTTGATGGGAATTATCAACTGCTAACACTCAAAGAAGATATTGGTCGTCATAATGCGGTTGATAAATGCATTGGAGAATTGATTGAATCGAACCAACTCAAATCCGCTGCTTTTATGTTAGTGAGTGGACGTGTTTCCTATGAAATTATTACCAAAGCTTTTTTTGCTAAAATCAGCACTGTGGTGGCTGTTTCGGCTTGTTCTTCCTTAGCGGTTGATTACGCAAAGGAATTTGGAATATGCTTGATTGGTTTTTCGAGAGA